>NZ_JBQFTP010000024.1:0-48596 GCF_056538705.1 Ruegeria sp. BF12
AGATGCGTTGGATGATGTTGAAGGACGCCTATCGGGAAGGGGATGCGTCGCGAACGTCCGCCGGCGTCCGCCTGCACTGCGTTCATGAAGCAGCTCACTTCCAGATGCTGATCGTCGATTGGAATCCGTTCGAATACGTGACCGATATCCTCCACAATTCGTCCATCGAGGGCCTTACAAATCTGGAGACCTATGAGTTGGTTCCGGTAGAAGAAGGCACCGAGGTCGTGTTTCGGATGGGGCAGCTGACTGACGCTGAAGGCAAACATCATCCCGTAGAGGAATCTGCAGTAATCGATCTGTTCGAGAATCTTTATCCTGTGGCTTTCGGTATTCTGGACGAAATGGCGTTGGAGCTTCATCAAAAGAAACAAGAGTAATGACTCTTGGGCGACTATTTGTCGGAACCATCATTGTGAGGCAGCCAGTCACAGTGAACCCTCTCGCGCTGAGCTGTCTGACGCGCGGCTGATCAGGAACGGGTTGCTATTTGAATTTTTAAAAATTGGCTCATATCTATGCGAGGTTTTGTCGCCGCCAACGTTGGCGAAAGCGGTCACCAACGCAATCATGTTGAACGGCAGAAAAGTCCCGCTTGTCGGCCATCCGACACTGGACTTTGAACATCCGGAATGCGCGGGTTCTCGGCACTCGGTATCTGCACTCCAAATATGGCAGTGGTGGTCCGGCAATTCCAACAATTAGAAAGGGCCGCTTTGCGAGGCGCAACCAGCGCAGTGGCCTAAACAGTGTGATCAAGTAAGTTAGTTAGGTCGCACCGCAACGAGAACGACGTTAAGTTTATCTTCCAAGGCCTGCAGTTTCTCGAGCTGTTCTTTTGGCAGCGTCACAGTATCAGTTTCAACAGCGGTAAGAGCCACAACCGGGCTTCCAATTTCTTTTTCAAGTTCCCGAACCGCATTGAGTTTATCGGCTTCAAGTTCCGCGATCGGGTATAGCATAGCAATCTCCTGGCTACTGATGATGGAAAGCATAGCCTATTTTCGCGATGTTTGGGCATACTATGGTAGATCGGCCTTGTTGCGCCCACCCGCCTTTCGTTGAACTCCGCTGAATGTCCCTTTAGTGCCGCATTCAGATGAATGCACGCGCAATACTCAGCTTATCCGGGAACGGCCGGTAAGGGCTCTTCCCGCTAGTCAAAACGACCCGCAGAGAACGGCGGCCAAGAGCCCAATTTGTCCAATACTGCGTGACGCCCCAATGACAGCTATGCGCAGAAAGCGGGCTTTGCATAGTTCGGAATGCGGCCCAAGTCGGACATGAGCTCAGAGTTCATTTGTTGCGGAGGGTTCTCCAAAGCTGCCGTTCACACGCGGCGCTTCGTTCACATGGTCGGTATGTGCTCAATGCAGATTCACCCAACACTCGAGTTAGCAGAAAGACGTATCTAAGCGGAACGCCCTAATATCAAGGCCGGTCTACAACAAAGTTCGGTACTATCCCTGCCTTCATGATCGATGCTTCAACATCATGTCCTGCGAAGAAGCCGAATCCAGAGATGAGCGCGGAAGCTATGCCAGCCTTTCGTGCACCTAGAACGTCGGTGTGCAGGCTGTCGCCAACCATCAGAACCCGGGACTTGTCGATGTGCCCCAGGCGGCTGAATGCAAGATCATAGATGTTGGCGAAAGGTTTTCCAAAGAACTGTGGGGTGACGCCTGTCCGGTCTGCTAGCCGGTGCGCGTAAAGACCGGGTTCTTTGGATACACCGTACTCGCGCGGAGCGACAATGTCAGGATTGCCAACCAATACCGGGCGGGGACGTTCCAGCAAAGCTGGCCTCCAACATGGCTTGTCGCGTTTCATTTCAAACGGCTGACCCAATCATCAAAAAACAGTCGACGGTTTCGTAGGGCTTCGGGTCATCCTCCAGATAAGAATCACAAAGGCATTAACATTGCCTCATTAATTCTGCGTTAATTTTGCATTAATATTAAATTCACGCCTGGAGGTTTCGGACACTTCTATCCAGCACTTATTAGGAAATTCAGGCAAAGATCACACACCTAACAGTAGCTGAAATGGAACAAATATCGAACAGGAAAAGTCAAAAAAACGATCACTGGTGCCAAATACGAGTTTGCAGTTTACTTAAATGAATATATTCAGGATAATCTTTACGCAACGTTAGTGTTGTTTCAGTGGTCTTGTCATCTCGAGGTTTTTAAGCGGTTTTTGCTGACTATGGATTGTCCCCGCGGCTGCCCTCAGGGCAGCTTTTCCATAGGCGCGCACTGCCGATTATTGACCGGGTTTTTAGTTTGGGTTTCGAGTGATGAATTTTCTGTCCTTTGTCCGCTGGTTTTCCCTTTTTGATGATCAAGCCGTCAATATTCTTCTGCTTGATTTAGACGGAAATATTTTCTCCCTGAGTGAATGTGACGCAAAGTCTAATGGCCGAAAGTTGTTCTTGCACTGGCGCGACGTAAACGTTGGGGATGATTTACAAAACAAGAAATTTGAAAGACTGATAAAAGCATGTCTGAGTTTTTCCTTTGAAAGCGGCGCCCCTTTACCTCCCCCGGTTATAGTCAAAATCAAAGAAGACCGTCGAATTTACATTGATGTTCTGCCTTTGCCGGACGAATACAAACCTCCTTTTGGACATGCTCATGCCTTGCTCAACTTCCGTGAGCTGGAAACCCAGGTTTCTGTCACGGATGATAGTCTTCGGGAATACTTTGGCCTTACGCCAAGTGAGGCATCCCTGGCAATGGCCCTAACCGAAGGCAAAAGTCTAAAGGAAGCATCGTCCCGGTTGGGTATCTCGATTTGGACGGCACGCAGTCATTTGCGGTCAATCTTTCAGAAAACAGACACGCATCGTCAGGCTGAGTTGGTGTCGTTAATCACCCACATGGATCATTAAGAAATAGCTTGTCAGCTTTTCTTTTCTGAAGCTCAATAGCATCCCCTATATAAGTTAATCTGAATTCACTAACGCGTTTAGGTTAGTTTATTTGAGCTAATCAAATTAGTATACTGTGTTTTCATATTAAATGTGATTCAGAGATAGATAAAACAAGCTGCTGCAAATGAGTTACCTAAAATGAGTTAGCCTATATTATTTAGCTCGTGATAGCTAGCGCGGCTGATTTAGTCAAAATTAGGCACTTCCTATGGGTGATTTATTATGAGTTTCCGCCCCCCTTGAACGAGCGATGTTTGCTTCCTTCATTTTTGCTTTACTATCGCCACGTTCTCAAAGGAGGTTATTATGAAAACGATATTGATTGCGGCCGTAGCATTCGCGTTGACTGCTCCAATGGCAATGGCAACAGACAACGGTGGAAAACCGTCTGATCGGGAACTGGCCGAGCGCCGTTGCGGAAACAACGGTGAAGGCAACGACGCTGAACTTTTGTTTAAGAAGAAAACCAAGGACGGAATTGTCTATGTCTGCAAAAAGTTTGTGGATCTTAAGGGCGAACCTGACGAAGACATCCCACGCGACGTAGACCCCAACTGAGCTTCCCCTTCAGCTCAGAACGCTGGTTAAAAGCGTGGACAAGCGCCCCAAGCGGGGCGCTTTTTCATTCGAATTTCAAGGCGACAACCGGATCCAGGCGGGATGCCCGTCGCGCAGGGACATAGCCAAAGATCAACCCCACCACCGAAGCCAGCCCAACTGCCCCGATCATGGACAGGGGGCTAAGGAACACGGGCCAGCCGGCCATGTTGCCAACGACGACCGCAACCCCGCCTCCGATGAGCAATCCAATCAGTCCACCAATGAAGCACAGCAAAACTGATTCCATGAGGAATTGGCCTTGCACATCGCTGGGTCTAGCCCCGATGGCCATACGCAGTCCGATTTCGCGGGTCCGTTCCGCGACGCTGACCAGCATGATGTTCATAATGCTGATGCCGCCCACAACTAGCGAAACCGAGGCGATCCCCGCCAACAACCAGCCGATCGTTTTCTTGGCCGCGTTCCGTGCCTCCATCGCGGCGGCGGGATCAACGACCCGAAAGTCATCTTCCTGTTCGGCCCGCAATCTGTGTCGTTGCCTCAGCAGAGATGAAATGGATTGGCTGGCATCGGCGATGCTATCAGTCGAGTTTGATTTAACAAGGATATAGTCCACCGCTCCCCGGTCAGTTACGTTCGAACTGCCAAAAAGACGCTGTTTCGCCGTTCTGATTGGTACAAAGACAACTTCGTCCTGCGCACGTCCCGATCCAGCCGTACCTTTTTTTGACAAGACTCCGATGACTTTGAAGGGTGTCTTAAGGATGCGAATGGTCTGGCCAACAGGGTCTTCTTCACCAAACAGGTTTTGCGCGGTGTCTTGCCCAAGTAAAGCGACCTTCTCGGCGCTGTTCAGTTCACCCGAAGAAAAGTGTCGCCCAGAGCTCAACGGCCATTCGCGGATCGAAAAATAGGTCGTCGTTGTGCCATTCACCGTGACCCACACACTCTGATTTCTATTGACCACCTGAATGTCTTCGCGGACAGACGGTGCGACCATTGCAACGTCGGGAATTGTTTCGGCTATGGATTTGGCATCCAATTCGTTCAGAATAGCAAGCTCATATTTCCCGCCGTCAATGCCAGTTGCATTCACCCATTCGGGTACGACCATCAATACATTTGCCCCCAAGGTCTGGATTTGACGCTCGACCTCTCGTTGCGCGCCCGACGCAAAGGCCACCATTGATACCACCGAAGCCACACCGACAATAATACCCAGCATCGTGAGAACACTCCGCAACAGGTTGGAGAGGAGCGCCCGAAACGCGATCTTGATACTCTCGGCGATATTCATTCCAGAAGCCGTCGTTGCGATCTGAGGTCTTGAGTTAGAATCAAGGGCGCTAAAGGTTTTTCCGACCGCGATAAATCAAGTTCGACAGGAGAGGTTTCTTTTTCAATTTGCCCGTCCCTCAAACGCAAAATACGCTTCGATTTTGCAGCGACGGTTTCATCGTGGGTAATTATAACGACGGTGTGACCAGCTTGGTTAATTTGCTCAAACAACGAAAGAATTTGATTGCCTCGTTCGCTGTCTAAGGCTCCCGTGGGTTCATCTGCTAATATCAACTTGGGGCGATTGGCCAAAGCACGCGCTATCGCAACCCTTTGTTGTTCCCCACCCGATAGTTGGCGCGGGTAATTGGATTGGTGACCTGACAGACCCATTTTTGTTAACAAGTCCGTCACTCGCTCCCTTCTCTGTTGCTTCTCCAAACCTGCATAAATCATTGGCAATTCGACGTTTTCGAAAGCCGTATGTCGCTGAAGCAAGTTGTAAGACTGAAAGACAAAGCCGATTTCCCGATTGCGGATTTCGGCACGTTTTTTTACTGACAAACCGTCTGCATTTTTCCCGCAAAACAACAAGTGGCCTTCGGTGGGCCTATCCAGAAGCCCAAGGATATTCATCAGTGTCGACTTACCCGACCCGCTTGGCCCGGTAATTGCAACAAAGTCACCTTCTGCTATTGTAAATGAGCACCCTCTGAGCGCGTCATATCGTGTTTCACCGCTGTCATAGCTGCGCCGCAAGTTATTAACCTCGACCAGCATGTCAGGCCTATTTCACGAAAAAGGAATTGACGAAGCTTCTCTTTTTGGACGCTTTTACCTCACCGGTTGCGATTTGATCGCCTTCTTGCAGATGCTCGGAGTAAACGATCTGGTGGCTTGCATCTCGTTGTCCCAGTTCAACGTCTATCGGTTCCAACGCCCCATCAGGCGCGACCTTCCAGACCAATGCTCCATCTTTGACGCTTTCGACCGGTGTGACAGTACTTGGTTGAAAACCGATTGCATGGCTCAGCACTTTTAGACCTGGTTCGGATTCTTGAATTGTGATCTCCACCAAGGCTGTCATACCAGGGAGCAGCAACTGATCCGTGTTGGTAGTCTTTAAAACGACGGTATACGTTACGACGTTTTGAAATACTGTCGGCGACTTTCGAACTTCTTTGACAGAGGCTTTGAAGGCCCGGTCAGGGTAGGCGTCTACCAGGAATTGAGCACTCTGTCCGACGTCTATTTTGCCAATATCTGTTTCGTCTACATTTACGTTAACCACCATCTGATCCAAACCACCCGCAATAGTGAACAGTCTCGGAGCTTCTAAAGCGGCTGCCACTGTCTGCCCCTCTTCAATGTTGCGGTCAATAATTACCCCGTTGGTCGGAGAGCGGATCGTGGATCTCGCGAGCTCAACTTCGGCAGCTTCCAAGGCCGCACGTCGTTGCGGGATGCTTGCCAATGCCCCGTTGAGTTCTGCCTTGGCTCTGACCAAGTCCGAACGCGTTACAGAAATTCTTAATTTGTTTGTGGCTAGAAGCGCTTTGGCTTCCTTCAGACGAGCTTCGGCGGTCAGCACTAAACTTTCGTCATCTTCGACGTCTGCGACAGCAACCGTGCCATTTGTTTGCAGCTGTTTTTTTCTGGCCAGTTTGGATTGAGCAACTGCCAAAACCGCCTGAGCTTCGTCGACCCTGGCCAAAAACACCTGTTGCTCCAACTTTGCAACTTCGATTTCAACCGAGGTCTTGTCTACTATTGCTTGTTGAACGTCTACGACTGCGAGGCCGACTTCTATGTCTGCTTCCGCCTCCTTGAGACGCGCCTCAAAACTCTGCCTGTCGATTTGCGCCAGAGCTTGACCTTTAACCACTGTGTCGTTGTAGCTGACATGAACCTTGGTAATTCTGCCGGATACCTGCGACCCAACCTCGACCGCAGTCAAGGAATCGACCTGCCCCGTTGCTGTGACAGTCTCCCTCAATACCCCGCGCTCGACCGGCACGGTTACAACTTCGAATAAATCGCGAGATGTGCCGCCATTAAAATAAACTAACGCAATGGCTGCACCGCCCGCCAGAATAAACGCCACGGTTTTCAACATATTACAACGATGCCATGAAACGACGTTTCATTCAATTTCTTAATCATCTAGTGCAAACTGATGACCTCGTACTTTCCGTTCTTTAAGAGGCAGATTCCTGTAATCAGTGAATTTTTTGACAAGAGCATTTTCAGAATTATGTCTACGCTCCAAAGCAAAGCGTGACGCAGTTGTTTATGAAGCCAATATGGCGAAATGAATACTCCAGAAATTATGCTCCTCTCCCACCTAAGTCGTCTGCTGTCACCCAAAATGACACCCAAAGCCGATTTTGAGTACGTCCAAGCGGCGCAATATGCGCCTATCTGTCTGATTTGTAAGGGAAGTTTTGGTGGCGAAGGAGGGACTTGAACCCCCGACAAGCGGATTATGATTGAGTCTAGGTATCGCCACGAGAGACCACAATCTGCCACATCCAACCACATCAACTTGTTGGCCACGTTGAGTTTAAAACGCGCGAACACCCACAACCGACAACAAGCCCTCATACTTAACCACACGGATGTTTGTCACCCATACGCTACCCAGTCCCGAAAGCGGGCGTTCATGCATCCCGCAGCGAACGTCCGCATCGAGCCCATCTCGGTCATTCTGCTGTCATGGTTTCTTGACTCTGCCGACGGTCACCTGAACGCTTACACAATGGATGACCTTGCCCCCGAATATTTTGGCAATTCTGATCAGCAACGCCTTCAAATGCGTGCGGACTATCTTTGGAAACTGGTGCAGGACATCCCTGACTATGCTTGCCATGGTCGCGTTGTGGGACTGGCAAATTATTCTGAGCATAATCTCGAACAGCAAATAGCGCTTGCACGTCTGCAAGGGGTTGCCCCAGTCGACGGGATGCCGCGGGAATATCTTGCCAAGCGCCGCACAGGATTGGAGAACGCGGGACTGATAACGGATGTCTACGACCACTGGGAAGGCTCTGTAGCGACGTTCAAAGCTGCCGATGCAATTCTTGCCAAAAGTGGCTTGCCCGCTGACCTAAAGGCCTGTGTTGTCACTTCGGACACCTCGGTGGAAGATTTGACAAATCGCGACAGCCTCACGCAGAGCTGCGATGTGCTGCTTCCCATGGGCTTATTCATGCGGGGCTTCGAGCGTCCAAGTGTGTTCCTTTATGCGAAAGACCGGGCAGAACGTGTCGTCGGAGCCGCCGCGGCCGTCGCGCAGTTTCACAACGAACACGACAAAAGCCAAATGGTGTGGTGGGGTATGCTCTCGACAGATCCCAAGAGACGCGGACAGGGCATCGCGTTGATCTTAGGTGCCATGGTGTCGCGCGATGTTCGCCAAAAGCTAGGGCTTTCCAAGTGTTTCACCGGTATTCGCGCCGGAAATGTGCCTTCGGAGGCGCTTTGTTCTAAGCTCGCATCGTCACGAACGGACACTGTAGATTTGCTCGCAATTAATCCGGAGTCGTTTGGTGGTGGCCAAATGTCCAAGTGATTTGGGCTTGGCAGCTTTGTCCCGCTGAGCCGCTGTTCGACACGTCGGACTTGCTCGTGAACCTGACCGGAAACGTCGGATGACCGCTTGGAGCCCAAATCGACCAATGCTACGCGTGGCACGAACGGAAGCTGTGCGAGAGCTACAAAAGAGGTTTCTTTAAAGGTGTTCCATCGAACGTACAAAGCATCATGAGGTCGGAGCGTTCTGTTTTCTCAAATATGACAGAGCGCGGGCGAAGGCCGAACTCGACAAAACCCAGAGCTCTGTAGAGTGTGATTGCTCGATGATTGGATGCATCAACTGTCAACTCTGCTTGAAGCAGACCGTCATCTTTTAGCACCTCAGACACTGTCTCCATAAGCGAACGGCCAATGCCTTGCCCGTGAGATTTGGCGGCAACATACAACGGACCAATATCCGCAGTGTGCTTCAACCGTTCAACACCGCCGCGCCGAGCAACCACGAAGCCGACGAGTTCGTCATTTTTGTCAAAAGCCCCGATGTAAACGCCGTTCTTGATACCGCTCTGAAAGGTCGCCTCAGGGATTGCCAAGAGTTCTTCGCGAGTGAGAAGAAAACACTCTGGCGCAGTTCGCAAGGCTTCCCCCCAGAATGCTCGAAGAACTGACGAGTCGTCTGGAGTAAGGCGGCGAAGTAATGGTTTTGTCACTATCAAATCCACATTTTTCGAACTAGTATTCGCATAACCCAATTTCTCGTCTTTTACCTGCTACAGAAACTCGCAAAAGCCATGTACGTCCACCATTGGGAGTGATTTGCATCAAGAGACCTGACACTCCACCTACCGCGACAGTGGAGTTTCTGGTACTGCCCGAATGCTTCAACCTCTTCACATCAAGCGCAGTGAGTTCTTTCGCTACTTTCGGCATGCTTACCCCGCAACTGACCCGCCAAAACCACTGACAGCAGTTGCGACGAGGTGCAATGGGTTACAGCGGAAAATTCTCTAATATTGTTTATTATTAATTTGTTGCGATGAGATTCGTCATCTGATGCAACGACAGGATGGCTGCCTTCGTCTCCGCCACCCCCCAATTTCATTGTAGTGCAATGCACGGTGTTCCGTGCACGTCGGTGACCTATTAACGCGACGCGCGCCAGCCAGTCTTTGGTCGACTTTTCCCTGCGATCGGGGTGTTTTCCTTTCGCGGTGCGAGTGTGTCGTTTTCGATGTCCGGTGTGTAAGCGCAGTTAACAAAAGAGCCAAAAAGACGAAACGCCAAGCCGCTGCCATTAGTTCTGGCAGCGGTATAGCGCAGCGTTGTGTCCGGATTATGCTTGTCCCGTGAAGGGATCAGATCTTCATTTCAAGCCTGGCATCGGGGAACCGCATCAGCGCGTTGGCAATCTGCCGATCCGGTAGGGCGCAAAGGGCGGTGGACAGGCCATCTGCAAGCGCTGCAGTCTTTGCAGAGACCGAAAGAACCCGATGTCCGGGCATTTCATCTGTCGGGCTAAGGATGTGGCCGTGAACATCGGTCAACATCAAGCTGGCGGAATCCGAAGTTGCGACGGCCCGGTCACTCAGCGTGATGCGTTTTTTGACCGTCCGCTCCGGCCCGGCAAGACCGACTTGCCAGGGCTGACCATCGTTGCGATCGCCCAAGGCCGCGATCTCTCCCATATCGACCAGCACATTTTTCAGGCCCTTTGACCTGAGCAGCGCGGCAATACGGTCTGTAACCGCACCTTGGGCGATACCGTTCAGCGTCAGTGCCGATTGACCGGGATAAGGCAGGCGGACTGCGTCGCTGTTCACAGAGACCTTGTGCCATCCGATCGTTGCCTTGGCGGATGCGATGTCGACCGCGTTTGCGTTATTGGCCAATGCGACCCACAGGGGTTGGATTGTGGGATCAAAAACCCCATCCGAATTCTCGTAAAGAGCCGTACACAGGCTGAGCAGATCCAACAACTCTGGTGCCGGATTCGACAGCTGACCGTCCCGGTTCAGGCGAGAGAGCTGGGATTCGGGGCGGTACAGGCTGAAGATGTTCTCGAGCCGCGTTACTTCGACTTCGACCGCAGCAAAGATCGGGTGCGCCTGCGCGTCGGTCAGACCTGCCAACTGCATGGTTGCCGGTGCACCCAGAGCGGACCCATGCCACCGGGCCGTCGGTGTGGGGGCGGCGACGGCGGGGCAGGCCGCACTTGCGGCCGAGATTGCCAGAAACCGGCGACGGGACAAAAGGGTCATGCGGGGGTCTCCAGTAACAGGTCCAGATCGACCGGGCCCAGCACCTCGGTGTCTGGGATGTCGGACAGGGGCAGAGCGGAACCGCCATATTGGTCAATGAAGGCAGTGGCGTCATCGGGGTTGGAAAACGGCACCACTTCGCGTGCGCCCATTCCGCCCGCGACATTCGAGCCAACGACAAACGTCGCACTGCCGGCTGCAATCCAATTGGAAATACCAGGCTGTCGCCAGTTGGGCGCGACGCTCATATCGCTGACATAGACAGCGGTGATTTCTGCATCCCGTTCGGGGCTTTTCAGGTAGGCTACCATGTCGCGTACCTGCGCAAAGAACAGCGGGGCAGGGTAGCCTTCCAGATGGATCTGCCCCTTTGGTCCGCCATGTTCTGCGATGTTCATCTGGCAGAAAAAGCTTAGCGCATCCGGGGTCAGATCAACCGGGTCAGGTGCCTCGGCGACTTCTTCTTTGCAGGCGCTTACCGCGAGCAATGCGATCAGGCACAGGCGTTTCATGGCTCAACCCTCCGGAAAGCAAGCCGCGCAAGGGCGAAGCCCAACACTGGCCAAATCAGCAGAGACGCGGGCGCGGCCCAGACGGGCAGGGCTTGCGCGGCTCCGGTCATGCCGGACGCCATCGCAACGCCTTCGGTCGCGGCAATGTTCCACAGACGAAATGCGTCGGCCGGGTTGGCAACCATCACCCACGGAAAGACGGATTGGGTGAATGTGCCTCCATTATCCATGACGACGGCTCCCAACAAGCCCAGATCATAGAGGACGACAAAGACCAGCCAGAGCCCGGCCGACAGACCTGCCGCCGCCGTTGCGCCCCTCGCCAGGGCGGACAGCAGGTATCCCAGCGCCAGAAACACTGCGCCCAGCAGGATGGATGTGAGGATGAGCCGGACCAAAGCCATCAGGCTTTCCGGCCCTGCGCCACCGAACCATGCGGCAACAGCGCCGGCGGTGCCAAAGCCGACGGTCATGGCAAAGGCCAGCGCAGCGAGGTGGGCGGTGAACTTGCCCAACAGGATTTCTCCGCGCCCGGCGGGGTAAGACAGCAGCAGCGACAGGCTGCCGCGGTCCACGTCGCCCGCGATGGCGTCAAACGCGATCATCAGCGCCAGCAGGGGGGCAAGATAGACTGACAACGTTGTCATCGAGGCGACTGAAACGGTCAGCATATCGACCCCTAGCGTGCCGGTTGGTGCGCTGCCCGCAAAGGTCAGCGCCAACGCGAACAGAACCATGATCAGCGTGGCGACCAGCAGCCAGCGGTTACGGCGCAGGATCAGCATTTCAGTGCGGGTGATTGCGAGGAAGCGGGTCATTGCAAATCCTCCTGAGCGTAGTGGCGATAGAGGTCTTCCAGCTTGGGCGGGGTCATTTCCACATCCGCCACTGCATCGCCCAGTCCGGCGATGCGGCGCAGGGCTTCCATCTTGTCATCTGGGGTGCAGAGCAGTTCGACCGACGCGCCATTGATGCGATTTCCGCCCAATTCGGCGGCAAGCGCTTCGGGATTGGCGCTGGCGCGGACCCGCAGGCGGATTGGCAGACCCGCCAGCGCTGAGAGGTTGTTTAACGTGTCATCGGCGACCATCCGACCCTTGCGCATGATGGCGATACGGTCGGTGCGGGCCTCAACTTCGGTCAGCGCATGGCTGGCAATCAGCACCGCGGTGCCTTGGGCAGCCAGTTCATCAATGATGGCGTACAGGTCCTGCCGCGAGATCGGGTCCAAGCCTGATGTTGGCTCATCCAGCAATGCCACTCTCGGCTGACCCAGCAGCACCTGCGCCAGACCCAGACGTTGCCGCATTCCCTTGGAATAGGCTCCGATCCGGCGGTCCAGAGCATCGCTCAGACCCACGCGCTCCAGCAGGCCGGGTACATCCGCTTTGGCACCGGACAATTGCGCAAATAGCGTCAGTTGCTCGCGCCCAGTCAGGGCCGGGTGGAACGACACCGCTTCAGGCAGATACGCGGTCTCGCGCCGCGCCTGTGCGCTGCCGGGGGTGGCGTCTCCGATCCGGATGGCGCCGCCATGGATAGGTGTCAGGCCGAGGATGGATTTGATCAGGGTCGACTTGCCCGCGCCGTTATGGCCCAGCAGTGCGACGCGCTGACCGGGGGTAAGTGACAGGGTGATATCATCAAGAACGCGGGTTTTTCCGCGGTCCTTGCTGACATGGTCGATAGACAGGGCCTTATCCGTCATGAGGCACCTTTTTCATAGCTGGGGGTTCAGGGGCTTGCATCAATGGATTGCTGTCCATCACACCGCCCGGCAACAACGCCGGGAAGGCCGATTGCGACCAGCGCACCAGTTGCACGGCAGGGGAGCCGAGCAGTAGTTTGGCTGAGGGTTGGGTCCACAGCACATGGTCCATCGAGTCATTGGGGCGATAGGGGGCATCGGCGATGCCGTTGCCATCCACATCGTAAGCGGCGAAATCGGACCAGTAATTTCCGCGCCCGTCTTCGGACCACTCGACCCATTTGGTCGAGACATATTTCACCTGCGTCCGGTTTCCGACAAAGGCATTGCCGACGATCCGATTGCGTTCGGACCCGGCCGTAAAGTGGATGCCGATCCCGCATCCCTGGAACCAGTTGTCGGTGAATTCGTTCTTGTTGGAGTTATAGAGGAAGGTGCATTTTTCCTTGGCACCTTTCACCACATTGCCGGTGATGACACTCTTGTTGGCGTAGTTCAGCATCACGCCATGTTCCCGGTCGCCGATCGAGACATTGTTGGCCACGGTCACATTGGTCGTGAACATCACGGCATAGCCCAGATCATTGCCGATCGAGATGTTGTCGCTGACGACTGAATTGTCGGCGTACATGTAGTGCACCGCAAACCGCAGATCGCGGAACAGGTTGCCTGTGAAGGTGTTTTTCTTGGACGAGTTCACAAAGATCCCGTCGCGGCCATAGCGGATGTCGTTGTCTTCCACCCGCGCGCCCGGCGCGTTCCAGACATAGACGCCATTGCCACGGTCGTTCACTCGCTGGTCCAAACGGCCTTCGATCCGGTTGCCACGCACGATGCTGTCCTTGGCCCCGTGAATGTCGACGCCGTAGAGATTGCCCAGCAGCACGTTATCCTCAACCACGGGTGCTTTGGCCGTTTTGGTCAGCTGGATACCGCTGTCGATCCCGTCATGGCTTGAACCAGAGCCGATCACCGTCAGCCCGCGCACGGTGACACCCGGCCCGGTCACGGTGATGACGCTGCCCGCGCCTTGCCCGTCAATGGTGGCCTGTCCCAGCCCGTCGATGGTGACGGGCCGGTCCAGAACCAGTGTTTCGGTGTAGACACCGGGGCTCAGGCGGAGGGTGTCCCCATCCGCCGCCTGCGCCAGTATTTCATTGATGGCCCCCGCCCGATTGGGCACATCCCAGTCCGCCGCCCAAAGGGGCGAGCCGAGCAGGAGCGGTATGAGCAGGGACCAACGCATGGGTTATGCTCCCTGCGGTTCGACCAGCATCCGGCCGCGCATTTCCATGTGCAGCGCGTGGCAGAACCACTGGCAATAGAACCAGTGCACGCCCGGACGGTCGGCTGTGAAGGTGACCGAAGCGGTCGCCAGCGGTGCGACCTCCATCGCGATGCCGTAGTTGCCCAGGCAGAAGCCGTGGGTCACATCGTCCACGTCATCCAGGTTGGTGATGTAAACCGTCACCTCGTCACCCTGTTTGACGGTGAACTTCTCTAGGCTGAAGGTCGGAGCCTGCGATGTCATGTAGACCCGCACCTTATTGCCGTCCCGGATGGGTTCCTCGGCGCCTTCTTCCAGATCGATGCCATCAGCTTCGGCCTGTTTGCGGGCGTCTTCCCATGTGACGTCGTTACGATCCCAGACGTTGACTGGGTTCACGATGTCGCTGCGAACGATGATCGAGTCATGCGGTTCGGCAAAGGTCGGGCCGTCGTGAACCACTTTCATCTCGTCGGACGAGATGTCGATCAGCTGCTCGTTTTCGGGCTTCAGCGGACCCACGTTCAGGAAGCGGTCTTTCGAGAACTTATTCATCGAAATCAGCCACTTGCCATCGGCATCCTTGGTTTCACCCATGGAGGTCGAGTTGTGGCCCGGCTGATAGTGCACGTCGACCTTCGAGATGATCGGGTCCACATCGGCACCGCCATAAGCCTCGATTGCCTTGTCGATGTTCCACTTCACGATCTGGCTGTCGAGGAACAGCGTGGTGAACGCGTTGCCCTGGCCATCATAGGCAGTGTGAAGCGGGCCAAGACCCAACTGCGGCTCACCCACAATGCACGACCGTGGATCAGCGTCGCTTTCGAACAGCGCGTCCAGTTTGGTAACGTCCATGATCGAGACGGTCGGCGACAGCTTACCGTTGATGCAGACGTGCTTGCCGTCAGGCGCGGTGTTGATGCCGTGCGGCGAGTTCGGGATCGGGATGTAGCGGGTGTATTTCTTGTTCTGACCCTTACGTCCGTCCAGAACCTTGACGCCTTTCAGCTCCTGATAGTCACCGGCTTCGATGCCTTTTTCGATCTCAGCGAGGTTGAAGACAACGACGTGGTCCAACTCGTTCTCGGTCATTTCGGCCAGGTTCATGCCCATTTCCGAGTTATACGAGGTCGAGTAAGCGTATTTGCCCTGATAGTCGCAATCGGTGTTGTCGAGGTTACCCGACACGATCACCTGCCATGCCACTTCCATGGTGTCACCGTCCAGCGCGGTGAAGATGTTCACGTATTGCGATGGATCGTCCAGCACGCTGCCGTCATTGACCAGCGGAGTTTCATCCTCACCATTGGCAAAGACATAGCCGGTGCGCGGGAATTTCTGCGGACGCAGACCGTGGATCGCCTTGGCGTTCGGGATTTCTGTGATCTTGTCGCATTTCATCACGTCGCAGCGCACGCGGGCGACGCGGGTGTTGGCCTTGTCGTTCATGAACAGGTAGCGGCCGTCATAGGTGCCGTCGGTGAACGACATGTGCGGGTGGTGAAGGTCGCCGTTGTCATAGGTTTTCATGCCGCGCTTGGCGAGAAACTCTTTGGTCTCCGGCAGCAGGCCGTCAGTCATGATCTTCAGCGATTCATTGGTCTGGCCCCAGCCGGTGGCCGAGCAGCGGTTGAAGACCGGCACGCGCATCAGCTCGCGCATGGACGGGAAGCCCAGAATGCGCAGTTCGCCGGTCTGACCCGAGGACCAGAAACCGTAATATTCGTCCAGCTCGCCGGGCTGCAGATTGGCATTGGCCGCGGCGCTGGCCTGTTTCGCGGTCATCAGGGTCGAGCCCAGACCGGTTCCGGCCAGCACGGCGCCGGTTGCGGTTGCACCCAGCATCCCGCGGCGTGTGATGTTCAGTTTGTTTTCATTGTCCGACATGATCGTTCCTCCTTTTTTAGGAAACGGATTGCGGTTTGGCGTTCGGATGGTTCGCCGGTGGTTGTCCGAGTGGGGTCTTCATCTGGACCGACCCGGTCTTGGCCCGCCGCTTCAGCTGGCGGATAACGACGGGACATTTGTCCTCGGACTGGTAGAGCACCTGACAATGCAGGCAGGTGACGCACTCGTTCGGGTTAATCTCACCGGTGGGGTGGATCGCCTGAACGGGGCATTCGTTGGCGCAGGTCTGACAGGGGGTGCCGCAATCCTTGTAGCGGCGCAGCCAGTCGAACATGCGGATACGCGCGGGGATGGCCAGCGCTCCGCCCAGCGGGCAGAGGTAGCGGCAATAGAACCGTTCAATGAACAGCCCGATCCCCAGCAGGGTCAGCGCAAAGACCACAAAGGGCCAGTCGCGCATGAATTTCAGAATGATCGCGGTCTTGAACGGTTCGATCTCGGCATAAGTCTCGGCCAATGGGATCGAGACGAAGCTGAGGCCAAAGAGACCCAGGAAGATCATGTACTTTGCGGGCCAGAGGCGCTCGTTCACACCCCAGGGCAGCGTCCACTGCGGCACCTTGAGCGCGCGGGCGATCTTGTTGGTCAGCTCCTGCAGCGCACCGAATGGACACAGCCAGCCGCAATAGGCCCCACGCCCCCAGAACAGCAACGCGGCAGCGACAGCGAACCACTGGATGAAGACCAGCGGGTCCAGCAGGAAGGCGTCCCAGCTAAATCCGGTCCGTAGGCTTCCGGCCAAGGCCATCAGGTTCACGACGCTCAGCTGCGCGTTGGCATACCAACCGATGAAGAACAGGGTCATGGTCAGATAGCCGATGCGGAACCAATAGAAGACCCGCGCGTTCATCGTGGCGTGGAACTGGAAAAAGAAGGTCGCTGTCAGCACCAGCAGCATGACGCCCAAAACGCCGATTTCAACGGTGCGGTCCTTCCAGATACGCTTCCACAAAGCGGCCTTGGCGGCGGCTTCGCCGGTAGCGTCATCCACCACGGCTGGGGCCGCAACCGGCAGCAGGTACTGTTCCGGCAGTTTATAGCCCAGATCAAAAGTCAGGAACGTTTTTTCAACTGCGCCCACGGCCCGCTGCACCAGCAGTTGCAGGCGGAACGGCTCGGCAGGGTTAAACTCAGCCTCGGCAGGGATTTTGAAGATATCCAGTTCGTTAAAACTCGGTGCATCCGAAGCCGCGACCTTGCCCAGACGCTCTTGCTGCTTGTCGAAGAACCGAACCGAGTTGTCGCCCTGGATCAGCTGAATGCGGTCAAAAATGCCGCCGCGGACATAACCCGATCCCTTAAAACTGTAGGCCCCGCGCCCCAGCACCAGAATGGCCTGTTCGCCTTCGTCCAGCCACTCGGTCAGGTTCTGATACTCGGCCGCGCCCAACAGGGACTTGCCGATCGACGGAACTGAGACCAGCGCCACATGCATGTCGATGAACGTGTCGTCAGGCTCACCCGGTTCCGGGCGTTTGATGGCACGCTGATCGCCTGTGGCCTCAAACGCGGCGTTGACCTGGCCAACATCCAGCGTCAGACGCCGGATTGAGCCGTCGCCGGACAGGGTGGTCCAGTCGTATGTGGCGTTCTGCGCCATATCGACTTCGCGTTTCGGGCCATCGGCCTGCAGCGGAGACAATCCACCCAGACCCAGCGCGCGGGCCACCTTGATACCGCCGCGCACAAGGCTGTCGTCGATCACCATGATCGTGACCGTCGCGCCCGAGATAATGTCGAGGTCATGCCCCTCGCCCCCGGTCTCGGCTTCGACCTTCAGGTCCAGCCCGGCATAGCCTTCGGTCAACTCGACCATACGTGAGTTGGGGATGCCGATCAGGACGATGGGTTCCGAGTGTTTGACCAGCTTCACACCGGTCAGAACCGCATCGTCGTCGATAGCGGCCACAACGTGGATAGGTTTGCCAGAATAACCGGTGGTGCCGACGAAATCGGATGTCAGGAAAGCCCAGGCGACGGTCTCTTCGCCTTTCAGAACCGGGGCAACGGGTACGTCATCGCGCACCGGGCCAAAGGTATCGGCACCGGGAACCAGATCGGCAGGCGTGATATCGGGCAGGAAGCTGGCGAGGCTGTCGGCCCGGGCGCTGATCGCCATCAGGCAGGACAGGGTAAGGGCCAGCAGGAAATGGATTGCGCGACTTACGACCACAGCGCACCTCCGGGTATTTGGATTGACGCTATGGACGCGCGCGGGGCGCGTTCGGTGTTATTTTTGGGCGCAACCGGGGGCCCTCGGGTTTCGGGCCATAGCAAGGCAGAACTGTAGGGTTCGCACAGGAAACGAACGCCGCGTTGCGCGGTTTCGACAAATCCGATCCGGTTCAGTTGAGTCAGGTCGGGCAGCGGCGCTGCCGCCGTTATCGCGCATAGTGCACAATCGGCACATTTGGGACAGGGTGCGGTCGGGTCGCGGTTTTCCTCTTCGAGGTCCACCTCTACCCAGACCGCCCCTGCCTCCGAGCAGATCTCCACCCACATGCTTGTTCCGGGACTCGCCAGCGCCGGGCCAAGCATTTGCAACAAAAGCAGGAAAATGCCCGCCAGCGCACATGTCGCACGCAGGGCGCGATCAGGGAGATTGTGCAGAGGGTTAAGGGCGGGCATGGAGAATCCAACTCGGCAATCTTTCCTGAGTCCTAGGGGATTCTCTCGCTCCGATACTTGACTTAGGTCAGGTCGCTGGAAATTCTCATTTATCCGTCAGCTTCGTCCATCAACCTGCGCAGCCAGCGACCCGCCAGCCAGGATGCCGGGACGCCCAAAGGGATCGACCACAGGATTGCGGTGACGGGTGCGATTATGCCAAAGCCTGCGCTGTTGGCGATCAGCCCTGCCAGAAACAGGTTGATGGCCACGGTCAATGCCGTGGCCGGATAAAGCAGAATGGCCAGTTTCCAAACCGGCCATTTGCCGTCAGTGGCTGGTGCCTTCCGAGAAGGTGATTTTGTTCCAGACATTGTATTTCCCCGAAGGTTTGCGCATCGGCAGACGGCGGACTTCTTCCAGTGTCTGCGCGTCGTAAACGATCACCGCGCCATCATCTTCCCAGATCGAAACAAGCGCATGGCGACCATCCTTTGTGAACTCGACATGGGCCACGGTCTTGCCCGGCGCGGGGCGCAAAGTCTTCACGATCTTAAGGCTTTGCTTGTCGATCACATGCATCGCATCCTTGTTGGGACCAAAGAACACATCGGCCCAGACATAGGGCGAATTCTCATGACTGCGCATGAAGAATCCCGGTCCTTCGGTCTTGATCCGTTTGACGGTCTCCCAGGTTTCCATGTCGATCACCGACACGGTGCCATCAGTCAGGTGCGGCGTGGCCATAACGGTCGTATCGCCATGCTGCCACGTGATGCCCGAGCCCAGATGCGGCATGCCCGGCAGGTCGAGATCGGCGACTTTCTGGCCGATCACCAGATCGATCACCTGACCACCCTTGCCATCGCGCGAGGCGCCCATAACGTATTCATAGCTCTGGTCGAAGAAAAAATCGTCCAGATAGTCGGGCGTAGTAATCTTGCGCACCGGGAAGGGGTCGGGATTCTTGAACTGACCCTCGATGCGGAAGTCGTGACCCAGGCCGGATTGGGGTGGGTTCTCGCCATAGAAAACCTCCCAGATCTCGGGTACGTCTTTCAGAGCCAGCACAAAACTTTCGCGCGGTGGGGCCTGATACACGGCCGAGACACGGCTGGGGACTCCCTTCTTGCTCTTGATCTCAACGACCTTGGCAACCGACAGGTCCTCGGTCGACAGCAGGGTCAGGCTGTTGGGCAGGTAATTCGCCACGGCAACCCATTTGCCATCGCCAGACATGGCGATGTTGCGGCTGTTGAGGCCTGCGCGCACGCGACCCACCTGTTTCAGCGCCCAGATGTCGTATTTCTGCACCCAGCCATCGCGGGACATGATGAACACGTACCGCCCGTCGGGGCTGAACTTCGGACCACCGTGAACGGCGAAGGGGGTCTCGAACCGGTCCAGAACCTCGAAGGTGTCACCATCCAGAACGCTGACATGATGATCTCCGGTCTCGACCGCCAGCGTGATATTCATCGGGTCGCTGTCCCAGACAGGGGCATCAGCCGAGACATAGTCCTCGTCCAGCGTCCGGCTGGCCATGATATCCGCCTCGCCCCATTCGGGATCATTTTCCAGCGGAGATTTCAGCCAGCCCGCCAGTTCCTCGATCTGCAATGCATCCAGCTCGTGCGAAAACGCAGGCATCTGAGTGGCGGTGCGACCTTCGGCAATCACGGCGGCCACGCGCGGCCCGCGCATGCGTTTCAATGTCTCGGGGATCAGGGCAGGACCCACACCGCCCAGACGGTTCTCGCCGTGGCACGAAGCGCAATGTTCGGCATAGTCCGACGGTGCATCGGCCCAGGCGGTGCTGGCCATCAACAGGGAACAGAACGTGCCGATTTTCAGAGTGTCAAAAGAACTGATGCGCCGGATCATGGCGTTTCCCCCGGAACGGCGTGACACGCAGACGATCGCCCGCACCCTCAACGCCAATTTCTTCGTTTGATAGATAGCAGGCCGGATCTTCGGCCCAGGGATCACCGGTCAGCTGCAACGCCCGAATCCGGGTATTACCGCCGCAGACGTCCTTGAGTTGACAGGCCCCGCAACGCCCTTTCAGCGGACGCGGGCGGGTGCGCAGCATGGCCAACATCTGGTCGTCGCTGGTCCAGAGTTCGGAAAACGATCGGGTCTTCACATTGCCGACCGTGTAGTCGGACCAATAGGTGTCGGGATGCACGCGTCCCAGATTGTCGATATTCGCCACGCCCAGACCGCTGGAGTTGCCCCCCCAGGCGGCCAAATGTTCGCGGACATGCGCCACTTTTTCGGCATCGAAATGCGTGCGGATCCAATTCAGGAAATACCCCGCGTCAGCGTCGTTGTTGCCTGTCACGATGTCCAGCGGGCGCCCGCCCGAAACGGCCTCCCATGCGCGGTCCAGCAGCAGATCGAGACCCTTGCGGGTGCGCAGGTGTTCGGCGTCTTCGCCCCGGTTCTTGTCGCCACGCCCGGCATAGACAAGGTGAGACAGATAGAACTTGTCCACGCCTTCGTCGTCGCACAGTTGCAACAGGTCCGGCAGGTGATGCTGGGTGCCCTCGGTCAGACAGAACCGCAGGCCGACCTTGATGCCGCGTTTCTTGCATTCGCGCACGCCGCGCAGGGCGTCGGCAAAGGCGCCCTCGACGCCGCGAAACCAGTCATTGGTGGCGCCGATCCCGTCCAGCGAAATGCCGACATAGTTGAACCCCACATCGGCGATCATGTCAGCGGTTTCGTCGTAGATCCGCGTGCCGTTGGTCGACAGTGCCAGCATCGGCACCAGTTCACGCGCGCGCTTGGCGATATCAAAGAAATCGAACCGGTCCAGCGGCTCCCCACCCGAGAGGATCAGGGCTGGAACGCGAAACTGGCCCAGATCCTCAAGGGTTACCATGGCTTGCTCATGGCTGAGCTCGCCGGGGAACGCCACATCCGCCGAAACGGTGTAGCAATGGCGGCATTTCAAATTGCAACGCCGCGTCAGGTTCCAGATCACAACTGGTTTTACCGGTCCGGGGCGACGTTTGCGCACCGGGGTCGGTTTGACCAACTGGTGCATATATTCGGTCAGGCGGAACATGTCTCAGCCTTTCGCTTGCTCTTTGGATTTCAGGCGCAGCCCGGTCTTTTTCAGAATGCGCGTGGAATAGAGGATGTCTTTGGCCCGGCAGGCATCGCCCAGAATCGCCGTGATCTCGGCCCGTTTTTCTTCGACCTCATCACGGTCCTTTCCGTGAACCATGGCGAACAGGTTGTAGGGCCAGTCGGGCAGGGCGCGGGGGCGTTCATAGCAATGGGTGACAAACGGCAGTGCACCGATCTGGGCGCCCAGTTCGGTGATGCGGGCGTCTTCGACATCCCAGACGGTCATGCCGTTCGATGTCATGCCCAGCTTGTAGTGGTTGGGCGCGGCGGCGATGCGGCGGATCACACCGCGCGATTTCAGCTCGGCCAGACGATGCAGCAGCGCGTCCTCGTCGATGCCAAGGCTGTCCGCCACCTGCGCATAGGGTGCGGGCACCAGAGGCAGGCCGCCTTGCAGCGCCTCGATAATCTCTCTGTCTTTTGCGTCGATCATGCCGCCACCCGGAAGCCGATGAAGAATTCCTGAAGTTTGGGGAAACGGAGAACCACGATCCCCGTTTCCCGTTCGATTGCATCGGCGGCGGCCTCGATCCCCTCGGGCGTTTCGGTGGCCAGCACGAACCACATGTTCAGCCGGTGCGTACGCTCATAATTATGGGCGACCTCGGGATGCGCATTGACTTTGGTCAGGACGGTTTCGAAATTCTCGGCCGGAACTGCCATTGCGCACAGGCAAAATGCGCCCCCCATTGCGGCGGCGTCGAAGAAGGGGCCGAAGCGTGTGATTACCCGGTCGTCTTTCAGGCGAGTCAGACGTGCCAGCAGGTCATGTTCCGACAAATCCAGTTCTTCGGCCACTGCTGCATAGGGATGCGACGTCAGCGGCAGGTCGTCCTGCATTCGGTTCAGAATTGCCCGGTCAGTTGCGTCAAGCGTCATGCCGCGGCCTCCTTTGTCTGGATCAGCGCACCGGTCTGTTTGAAACAGCGGGTCGAGAACAGGACCTTATGCTGCGCGCCAAACAGTTCCGGCAGGGCGCGTGCACTGGCCAAAACCTCGAGCGCTTCGCTGCGCGAACGGGCGTGGATCATGGAGTAAAGGCGGTAGGGCCAGACCCCTTCGATTGGGCGTCGTTCGTAACACAGGGTCACCCCGGGATGGGCCGCAAGGGCGGGTCCGGCGGCGTCGATCTGCTCGCTGGGCAAGTCCCAGACGACCATCGCATTGGCTGACCACCCAAGCGCGCGGTGCCGCACGATAACCCCAAGGCGCGAGATTATGCCGGCGCTGTGCAGCGCCTCGATCCGCGCCATCACTTCTGCCGCTTCGCGGTCCAGTGATCGGGCCAATTCGGTATAAGGTTCAGCAACCAGAGGCAGCCCGGAACTGAGGGCCTGCAACAAGGTTCGGTCGCCTGCTTGCAACGCCGAGCAATCAACCCGCCGTGGTCCGGGCACGTTGCGGACCTCGCCAGACATCCGAAAGCCCAGATCCACATTGAACGGGCGCACCAGTCGCAGGTCCAGAACCCGCAGCCCGGTGCGATTGGCGATTCGGGTCAGCGTTTCGTCGACATGCGCGCGGTCCGGCCCGGTGGCGACAAACCACAGGTTCCACTTGTTCTCGCGCTGGTAATTGTGGTTCACGCCCGGCTCGGCGTCGATCAGCGCGGCAACCTCTTCCAGCCGTTCATTAGGTGCGGCAACCGCGGCCAACGTGCTGGCCGAAACCGCCCCCGGCGCGACTGTCGCGCCAACTCGGGTGATCCGTCCGGTGGCTCGCATCCGGGTCAGGCGGTCGAGCACTTCGCTCTCGTCCAGTCCAAGCGTGAAAGCCAGCACCTGAAAAGGGCGCTCGTTGACGGGAAAGTCGCGCTGAAACTCATCCAGCAGCCTACGATCGATCGGATCGGTGATATGCTCCATCGCTTACAGCCCCATTTTGTGCGCACGGGCAGTGAAGAAGATGCCCGAGGGGCTGTCCGCATCAATCTCGCGCAGTTTTTCGAAGGTCTGCGTGTCGTAGACCATGACCTTGTTGGCATCGCGCACGCTGATCCAGACCTCATGCCCGCGCGGTGTGAACTCCATATGCAGCACCGCTGGGCCGGGTTTGAATTCATGGATGATCTCTTTGCTCACGCTGTCGATCACTTGAATCGTGTCATTCAGCGGGTGTGCGAAATTCACCCAAACCTGCCGCCCGTCGGGGCGGGCCATGGCAAAAACCGGCTGACCGTGAGTTTGGGTTCGCCCTGTTTCCTCCAGGGTGTCCGCGTCGATCCACAGAACTTCGTGGTGGCCCACTGCAGGCAGAACAAACTCGCGGCCTGTCAGTGCCCAGCCTTCCAGATGGGGCATTTTGTAAACAGGCATTTCTTCCTGACCACGGCCGTAGTCCGGCAGTACGCGGATCGGTTCGGGGGTGTCGGCCCACAGGTCCAGCGCGGTCAGCCCGTCTTCGCCGAACAGGCCGGTGATATAGGTGCGCCCATTGGCGGTGATCAGCGCGTCATAGGGATTTTTGCCCATGTCGGGGATCTTGGTGATCTCGGGGTCGCCCTTGGCGAAATCGGCGATCCATGTCTCGCCCGTGTCCCACATGGTAAAGACGAACCGGCGACCGGGTGCATCGACCAGGCCGATTGTTTTGCTGTCGGTGGGGATGTCGGCAACCATTTCCAGCGTGTCCGCATCAAAGACGCGCACGCCACCGGGTTCGTAATTCGAAACTGCCACCAATCGGCCATCATCCGAGATCGCGCCGCCAATGGCGTTGCCGGCCTGCACCACACGGTTCACGATCTGACGGGTGACGATATCAACCTTTGTCAGCCCGCCATCGCGCCCGAAGACATAGGCAAAGCGCTCATCGGGTGAATAAACCAGCGAGGCATGGGACAGATCGCCCAGCCCTTCGATCCGGGCCAGAGCCGCCCGGTCGGATTGATCAACCAGCAGAACCGAACCTTTGGCGCGTTCGATCACGAGCCCAAGGTCTCCGGTGGCCGTGGGTTCGGCTTGCGCCGTTGTCATCATCAGTGTGGCCGCAAGGCTAAGGATGAGGTGTTTCATTGTGCCTCCGATTCAAGAAGGTAACGAGCGATCCATTCGGCCTCTTCCTCGCTGATCAAAGGCCGCCATGGGGGCATTGCCGTATCGGGGATGCCATCGAGGATGACGCCGGTCAGAACGTCCGCGTCGTAATGCTCCAGAGTTTCCGATCGCAGATCCGGACCAAGGCCACCCTTGAGGCTCAGCCCGTGGCACGAACCGCAATCCTGGTGGACAAGACGTTTCAGGGCGTTGGGATCAATCACGTCAGCGGCAAGGGCCGACGTTGCGATCAGTACAGCTGTAGTGAGGACCGCGCGTGAGGTCCAAGCCGGAAGCCCGCCGATCATTTGGGCGACGCTAGCCATGAGCCTGCTCCAACAGGTCAGCCACAGGGCGATCCGCGTACAGCGAAACCACCTGTCCGATGATAAACAGCGTCGGGGCCTTTAGGTCGGCGTCCCGCACATCTGTAGCGAGCTGATCGAGGCGCGAAACAAGTCGGCGTTCCTCTGGCGTGGTCGCCTTGCCAACGGCCAGAACGGGGGTCGAGCCTGGCAGGTTTTCGGTCATCAGCCCCATGGCGATCTGACCGATATTGGCGACCCCCATGTAGATCACAAGGGTGGTTGCGGGATCGGCAAGGCGTTTCCAATCGAGGTCCAGCACCTTGTCCGCCTGCCGGTGGCCGGTGACGTACTGGACCGAGGTCGCCAAGCCGCGATGGGTCAACGGTACGCCCGTCGAACAGGACGCCCCCTGTGCCGCCGTGATACCCGGCGCGTATTCGATTGCGATACCGTGGGCCATCAGATAGGCGGCCTCTTCCGAACCGCGGCCAAAGATCATCGGATCGCCGCCTTTAAGACGGGCAACGGTGTGACCTGCGCGGGCCTCTTCGACCAGAATTTCGTTGATGCGATCCTGCGGGACGGTATGGCATTTGGGGGCCTTGCCCACAGGGATGAGACGTGCGTTTTCCGCGTGCATGGCGAGGATGTCGGCCGAGACCAGACGGTCGTAAACCACGACATCGGCTTCTTGCAGCATACGCAATGCGCGCAGGGTCATCAGTTCGGGGTCGCCAGGGCCAGCGCCTATCAGAAAAACCTTACCGCTCATGTGCAAACTCGCTTGTTCTGAATGTCTTCGGAACCCGGGTTTTCCTGCCGTTTCCATGCGCGCATTTGGGACGTTGCTGGGTGAGCCGGGCGTGTCATGACGGCAGACTGGCGCAATCCTAAACCAACCTCCTTGACATAAGTTAAGGAGCGCGGGATTTGCGCCCGCGCTCCTTTCTTCATGCCTGTATTTATTCTGCCTCGGCTCAGGGTTCGACGGTGACCATTCCGATCATATTCTGTGTTTCCCAATGCGGGCCGCACAGGTATTCCTGTGGGCCGGGCGTGAGGAACGTCAGATCAACGGATTCCTCAGGGAACAAACGGTCGCTTTCGGGTTCACTACCATCCTTCAGCAGGACCGAGTGGCTGGTGCGTTTGTCCACGTTCACCCAGCGCACCGTGGTGCCCGGTTTGACTGTCAGTTCGGTGGGACAGAAATTGTATTTGTACATCAGAACCACTTCGGCGTCCTCGACCGCCGATGAGGGTTGACCGAACAGCTCGGCATAGCGTTCTTCGGCCTCAGCACAGATCGTGGCGGCCTCGTCCGCAAATGCAGGCGCTGCCATAAGCAGCAGCGCAGGAAGAAGGCGGTGGGGTTTCATTGTCCATGTCTCCTTTCCGAAAAGGGTAGGGGCCGGATTGCCCGGCCCCTACAATCATTGTTTTACCACGTTGATACTGGCGGTGTCGTCATCCAGCGCGAGGCTGGTGTTCAGCGTCACATGGTGGAACCTTGCCGCGGCAAAGTCGTCGTGGATCGCAAAGCCGACCGTGTAGGTCTGGCCCGGCTCCAACGGGACATCCCCAGGCGCGCCGGAATTCAGCGGCCGCGAGAAGACGACGGTCCACATGCCACCGGACAGGTTGGCCGAGGCTGCGATTTCACCGTCATTGACCACGCGCTGTTCCAGCAGATAGCCGTTTGTTGCGCTGCCATCGGCGTAGACACGCATCAGGTCCAGATAGGTGCCATCGGCCAGGTACTGCTCGATCTGCGCTTCGG
This sequence comes from Ruegeria sp. BF12, assembly GCF_056538705.1. Classification (NCBI taxonomy): domain Bacteria; kingdom Pseudomonadati; phylum Pseudomonadota; class Alphaproteobacteria; order Rhodobacterales; family Roseobacteraceae; genus Ruegeria; species Ruegeria sp. BF12. Next base: position 26,833 of record NZ_JBQFTP010000024.1, read on the forward strand.
CTTCCAGCTTGTCCCAACCACCCAGCGGTTTGCCGCGGCGGCCTTTGACCTCGACATCGGTGCGGCTTTCGCTGATGTACTTGGTCACCGTGTCCTGGGTGTTCAGGCGGCCTGCGATATCACCGTTTGCGGAAATCGCATCCGCGCCCGGATCAAAGGGCATATAGCTGTTGTCTGCGTGACACGAGGCCCAGCAACCCACCTGTTCGCCCAGCTCGATCCCGGTGCCGGTGATCATCATGGCGACCTTGATCTGGTTGTCCGGATCCATCTTACCGCCATCCACGAAGGGTGCCGGGTTGTGGCCCGCATCCGGCCATTGCAGGCGGATATACAGGTTTTCATCGTCATGGGTTGCCTGAACGGTTGCGTCGATCACGCCGCGTTTGCCGGGGATCGGTGTCGGCTCCAGATCACCACCCGCGACGATCTTGTTGCCGATCGTATCCAGTTCCTTGGCATGGCAGGTCGTGCATTGATCGCCACCTTTGGTCAGCGGGCGTGCACCGCCGTGGAACTTTCCGTTCTGCACCCATTCGAACGAGGCCTGACCGGGGTAGAACAGTTTCAGATCCGCGCTTGCAACGGCATTCCAGTCGACGTCGCCACCGACATCGCTGCCACCACCACCTGCGGGGGCCGCAGCTTCTGCTCCGTTTGCTTTAGAACGCTCTTCGGCAACGGCTGCGTCAACGGCGGCTGCGATTTGGGCCTGTACGGCCTCGTGCTGCGCTGCTTTGGCGGCTTTTTCAGCTTCGGCTTCGGCAGCTTCCTTGGCCTCGATCTTTGCAAGGCTGGCCAGGTACTCCGGCGGGATCGGACGAATAAAGTCCGGGTTTGGTGCTTCCAGCTCTTCCAGATACTCCTCGTCGGCCCGGTCACGGGCATCCGAGTGCGCGATCCCCTTATGACAGTCGATACAGGTCTGGCCGATCTCCATCGCATTCAGGTGCTGCTGACGCGCACGAGGTTTTTGGAACTCGGGCATCATCGATTCGAAATCGTGGCAGTTGCGGCATTCGCGCGAGTCGGTGGCTTTCATCCGTTCCCACTCGTTCATCGCCAGATGCACGCGCTTGGCTTCGAACTTCTCACGCGTGTTGATGGTGCCGACGACCTTGCCGTACAACTCTTTGGACGCTTTAATCTTGCGGATCATCTTGTGCGTCCAGTCCTTGGGCACGTGACAGTCGGAACAGACTGCGCCCACGCCGGACCGGTTCACGTCATGGATCGTGCCGGTGTATTCCTCGTAAACGAAATCGCGCATCTCGTGGCATGAGATGCAGAAGTCCTTGGTGTTGGTGGCTTCCATGGCGGTGTTGAACCCGCCCCAGAAGACGATGCCGCCGACAAAGGCCGCGGCGATGCCGGCCACGGGCATTCCCCACAGGAAATACCGGCGCCAGATCGGTGGTTTTTTATCCGGTTCGGAGGTCATATCCGGGCTCCGTTATGGCTGTTTTGACTGGCGCGGCGTGTCAGGCCGGCGCATTTGGCTGAAAAGGCAAACGAAGAAAGGGCGGGCGAGGGGCCCGCCCTTTCCGGTTTTGGCTGAGAACCCGTCAGGTGACGTGGTTCGAGCGGTTGTAGACGTTGAACTTGCCGGTCGGGGCATACAGCCCTTCGATGCGACCGATTTCTTCCAGCGTCTTGGCGTCGAAGATCACGATCTGACCGTTGGGTTCTTTCGAGTCCGACAGGTTCCATTTGGAAACCCAGACCTCGGTGCCATCCGCGTTGAACTCGAAGTGTACGGCAGCGCTGCCTTCATCTTCGGTGATCTGGATGGTTTTCACGATCTCGCCGGTCTCTTTCGAGATGACCTGCACCGATTGCTGAATTTCAGGCTCGGGGTGCTTGGTCTGGTCCGCCCAGATGTAGTCCGAATTCGGGTGGGTCCGAACAAACAGGCCGGGGCCATCGGTTTCTACTTCGTAGCAGACTTTCCAGGCATCATCCGGACGATTCTCAGGATCGTTGCCCCAAACAGTCACGGTACCGACACCAAGGTGGGTTGTGCCAGCGACCGGACCGCAATTCGGGTCGACCCAGTTGGCGCCCGGCCCGGGGTGCGGCAGGGCAGCGGTGTCGATCATCGCCTCAAGCTTGTGAGTTTCGGTGTCGACAACAACCATCTTGTTCGACGCGTTCGCAGCGATCTGGAAGTACCGGCCTGTCGGGTCAAAGAAACCGTCGTGCAGGAACTTGGCCGAGTCGATTTTGTCGATCCGCAGGTTATCCAGGTCGGTATAGTCAACCTGCCACAGCTGACCCAATTCCTTGATCGCGACGATCCAGGTCGGTTCGTTCGGCGTTGTGTAGATTGCGGCCACACGGGCCTCTTCCACATAGTCGCCGTCCACATTCACACCGCGGGTCGATACAACCTTGACCGGTTCCATTGTCTGGGCATCTACGATTGCAAAGTGCGGCGGCCAGTAACCACCACCGATGACGTATTTGCCGTCGCCGGAAACGGCCACGTCACGTGCGTCATAGGCAATCTTGACTTCCGAAACCAGCATGTTCTCGGGCTTTTGCCAGAGGTCGATCTTGGTCATCTTGCCGTCGCGGCCCATGGTGTACCAGAAGCGGCCGGGGTGCTCAGGCTCGGTAATGCTGTGGTGTTCCGATGCTTTCAGAACGTGCACGGCATAACCTGTCGGGATATGTGTCAACACTTCTTTGGTGTCGCCGTCGATAACGGCCACTTTACCTACGTCACGCTCGATGACGACGAAGAAGTTTTCCCAGTTGCGGCCATGCAGCGGCTCGGTCGGATAGTCGGCTTCTTCGACATAGACCTTGCGGGTGGCTTTCATCTGTTCCAGCGACATCTCTGGCGGCTTGGGGGCCTCCATCTGGATATAGGTCGCCATATCCTTGATTTCCTGCTCGGTCATGATGTCCGAGAAGTTGTTCATACCGCCTTCGGTACCCCAGGCGATAATCTTTTCGAGGCGCTCTTGACCAAGTGCAAGGGTGCCGCCTTCGGTTACGGTGCCGTCGGCTGCGGTTTTCTTCCAATGTGGTTCGAGGCTTTTGCCGGTGGCGCCTTTGCGCAGAACGCCGTGGCAGCCCGCGCATTGTTCGAAATAGAGCTGTTTGGACGACTCAAACGCTTCGTCGCTTAATGTTGGCTCTTCGGCAAAGGCTGGCGCGGCGACGCTGCCAAGAAGCATCGCCAAACCGACCCCAAAGGCGCGGCCAGTTTTGTTGTAGCTGATTCCAAGTGACATGATCACTCTCCATTTGCTGGTGAGGCGGGGCTAAGGGTGGAACATCGCGGGATTGTGATCCTTGACGAAAGTCAACACCGGGGGTGCAATCCGGGTGTCGGGTGCGAAAAAAACGGTCAAAAACCTTCGGAAAATCTGTGTTTTAGGAACATGTTTTGTGCGGGTTTTGATTTTGGTTAAGTCATGCGGATTGGCCGACTGCTAGAGCTTGGGCAAACGACCAAGGAGAGCAGTCATGCCCGCAGTCATCACCCGTATTTTTGGTGAGGGGTTCCGAGTATTCTTTCTGTCCGCCGGGCTGTACGGGCTGTTTGTCGGACTGGTCTGGGGGTTATGGCTGACAGTGCCCTACATGGCGCCGGATTACGGCATGACGCCGCCGATGTGGCACGCGCACGAGATGATCTTTGGCTATGCCACCGCGGCGCTGGGCGGGTTCTTTCTGACAGCGGTGCCGAACTGGACAGGTGCGCCTGACGCGCGCGCGCGGTTTATTACTCTGGCAGCCGGATTGTGGCTGGCCGGTCGGATGGCAATGTGGTTCTCGGGCATGCTGTCCCCGGTTTTTGTGGCGGTTGTTGATCTGGCTTTCGTGCCGATCTTGGCTGCCAAGATCGCCACACAGCTGATCCGTCGCCCGAAACCGCAGAACATGATTTTCCTGCTGTTGCTCAGCTATATCTGGATCGCGGATCTAATGACCCACCTGGAATGGATGGGGATCACGGATGATACGCTGCAGACCGGCCTGCGGGCAGGGTTGATGAGCCTTTGCGCGATGATCGCGATTCTGGGCGGACGGATCACGCCGGCCTTTACGCGAAACGCCATGAAGCGCGCTGGTGTACCCGAAGCGGACTGGCCGGTCTCTGTCGCGCGCCTGGATAAGGCGGGCATGATTCTGGCCCTGATTCTGCCGCTGGGCGTGCTGACCCTTGGGGCGGCACCCGCAACCGGTGCTCTGGCGCTGGTGTTGGGGGCTGTGCAGATCCTGCGCATGTCGCGTTGGAGGACCAAATGGGCTACGCGGCAACCAATCCTGCTCGCGTTGCATCTGGGGTTGGGCATGCTAGCTCTGGGCCTGATCCTGTGGGGGTTTGCGGTGCTGGGTATAGGTGACGAGGTTGCAGCCCTGCATGTTCTGGGCATCGGCTGTGTCGGCGGTATGACCCTGGCGGTCATGAGCCGAGCTGCGCTGGGGCATAGCGGCCGCGCACTGATCGCGCCCGGACCGATGGTTGTGGCTTATGGTCTGATGGCGTTGGCCGCTCTGTCTCGCTGGGTCGGCGCAGAGCTGAATGCGGGCTATATGGTTGCGATGCTGCTGTCGGACGGCCTTTGGATCACCTCGTTTGCGCTGTATCTGGTTGCCATGTGGCCTGCTTTGACCAAACCCCGGGCGGATCATGCAGCCTGAATTTCAATTCCTTTCGCCTGTCTTGACTTTCGTTAAGGCGATCCTATGGCCCGGTCGCCATTCTGGCTTAACTAGCTAATCGGCGCAAAGGAGAGCGCGATGCGAGAAGTCATGACCAAGAGCATGGCCCGCAATATATTCTATGGCGGGTCACTGTTCTTTATTCTTATCTTTCTGGCCCTGTCGGCCCATTCCCACTGGTATATCGTGAACTCCGAGAATTCGGCGAAGCTCGATGACAGTGTGGTTAGAGGCAAGCACGTCTGGGAAAAACACGCCTGTATCAACTGTCACTCGATAATGGGTGAAGGCGCCTATTTTGCCCCCGAGGTCGCCAATGTAATGACCCGGTGGGATGTTCTGGACGATCCTGACGAGGCCTTCGAGGTCCTCAAAGGTTGGATGGAGTCTCAGCCTACGGGAATCGAGGGACGCCGGCAGATGCCCAATTTCAACCTCAGCGACGAAGAGATCCGTGATCTGGCGAACTTCCTGATCTGGACGGACAATATCGACGCTCAGGACTGGCCCCCGAATGATGCGGGCTGAGAAGGGAACGGAGAAATGAAGTACGAATCCCAAAAAATTGCCTACGCCTACTTTGCAGTAGCCATGGGCCTGTTCGCGATACAGGTGATCGGCGGCCTGCTGGCTGGTCTGATCTATGTATCCCCCAACTTCCTGAGCGAGCTTCTGCCGTTCAACATCGTGCGGATGCTGCACACCAACTCGCTGATTGTCTGGTTGATCCTGGGCTTCTTCGGCGCGGCCTATTTCCTGATCCCGGAAGAGACCGAGCGTGAGATCCATTCGACCAAACTGGCCTATCTGCAGCTGATCATCCTTGTGGTCGGTACACTGGGCGTGGTCGTGACCTATGTCTTCAACCTGTTCGAAGGCAACTGGCTGCTGGGCAAAGAAGGGCGTGAGTTCCTTGAACAGCCCAAATGGGTCAAGGCGGGCATCGTCGTTGCCGCGCTGATCTTCCTCTACAACATCTCGATGACGGTGCTGAAGGGTAAGAAAACCGCGATTTCGAACATCCTACTTCTGGGCCTCTGGGGTCTGGCGCTGTTGTTCCTGTTTGCCTTCTACAACCCGGGCAACCTGTCCCTGGACAAACAATACTGGTGGTACGTCGTCCACCTGTGGGTCGAAGGTGTTTGGGAACTGATCATGGCCTCGATTCTGGCCTATCTGATGCTCAAGCTGACCGGCGTTGACCGTGAGATCGTCGAGAAATGGCTTTATGTCATCGTTGCCGCCGCCCTGTTCTCGGGCATCCTCGGCACCGGCCACCACTATTACTGGATCGGTACGCCTGCGTACTGGCAGTGGATCGGTTCGATCTTCTCGAGCCTTGAGGTGATCCCGTTCTTCGCGATGATGGCCTTTGCCTTCGTCATGGTCTGGAAGGGCCGCCGTGACCACCCCAACAAGGCCGCGCTGCTGTGGTCGCTGGGCTGTGCCACGCTGGCGTTCTTCGGTGCCGGTGTCTGGGGCTTCCTGCACACGCTGCACGGGGTCAACTACTATACCCACGGCACTCAGATCACTGCGGCTCACGGACACCTGGCCTTCTACGGCGCCTATGTCTGCCTCAACCTGGCGATCTTCAGCTATGCGATGCCGATCCTCAAGAACCGCGATCCTTACAATCAGGTTCTCAACATGGCGTCCTTCTGGCTGATGACCAGCGGCATGGTCTTCATGACCTTCGTGCTGACCTTTGCCGGTACTGTTCAGACTCACATGCAGCGGGTCGTCGGTGACTACTTCATGGATGTGCAGGATCAGATCGCGATCTTCTACTGGATGCGTCTTGGTTCTGGTCTGGTGGTGGTCCTTGGTGCGCTGCTGTTCATCTACTCGATCTGGGTCCCCCGGAAAGAGATCATTGAACCCGGCGTAGCTGAAACACCTGCGGAGTAATGGATATGGACGGCTCCATACAAATGGGAACGGGGGCGGCTGACGCCCCCTTCTACCTCCCTCAGGGCGACGAATGCGACGTGTTCGCCGCCGCCTATACCAACAACCTGCCGGTTCTGCTGAAAGGACCGACCGGATGCGGCAAGACCCGCTTTGTGGCCCATATGGCCGCCAGCCTTGGCCGCCCGCTTTACACCGTGGCCTGCCACGACGACCTGGCCGCCGCTGACCTGATCGGCCGCTACCTGCTGAAAGGCGGCGAAACCGTCTGGGTCGATGGCCCCCTGACCCGCGCGGTGCGCGAAGGCGCGATCTGCTACCTTGATGAGGTGGTCGAAGCCCGCAAGGACGTGACCGTCGTGCTGCACCCGCTGACCGACGATCGGCGCATCCTGCCCATCGACCGCACCGGCGAAGAGCTTGAGGCTGCGCCCGGCTTCATGCTGGTGGCCTCCTACAACCCCGGTTACCAGAATATCCTGAAAACCCTGAAACCCTCGACCCGGCAACGGTTCATCTCGCTGGAATTCGACTTTCCGTCGCCCGAGATGGAGGCCGAAGTCGTCGCGCAGGAAAGCGGTCTGCCGCTGGAACGCTGCAAACCGCTGGTGCGCCTTGCTGGCAAGCTGCGCGGGCTCAAGGGTCAGGACCTAGAGGAAGGCGTTTCCACCCGTCTGGTTGTCTATGCCGCGACACTGATCGCACAGGGCATGTCCACCGACCGCGCCATCCTTGCCGCAATGATCGAACCTCTGACTGATGACGAGGATATCAAACGCGGGCTCCTCGATCTTGTCACGGCTGTCTTTGGGTGAGGCCGGCCGATGGTCAAGATCGACTTTGAGCCATGGGAACCCGAAGAAACGATCGGGAAACTGTGGCACACCCTTGCCAGCCGCCTCGATGCACCTGAGGTGCATGTTGGAGCCGCGGTCGACCTCTCTGAGGTCGCGGGGCGGCTGGCAGTCCTCTTTCGAGGGCTTGGGGGTAGTCCGGGCGTTGAATTGCGCCCGGTCTCACCCGAGGTTTCGCGCCACCGGCTAGGTTGGCGCCGCCGCCTTGCGACCGAAGCGGAATTAATCCCCCGTGCCTCATTCGATGGCGAGGTTTTGCGCCTGCCCGACCGTCTGGCGGTGTTCCCAGCACGTGAGGCAAATGGCGCGCTCTATGTTTGGCTTGCCGCCGCTGCGGCCCACGCCGGAACGCGAATTGACGAAGATGACCCGCTACGCGCTGATCTGCGCGCCCTGGCCGCCGCACAGGACATGGTCGACGCGACATTGGAAGACGCACCTGGTTTGCGACCGCTCTACACAGAGCTCTGCAAAGGGTTGCTGCATCAGCGCGACGTGCCCGACTTGCCGCCCATTGAAGCTGCGGTCGAGGAACTGGCCCGCCACATGCTGGGCGATCCCGCGCCGCTTTCGACCAGGGCCGAGGAGCTGCTGACGCTGGAGGATGACCTGACCGCGCCGCGCGGATACCAGCGTTTTCGCCCGGTCGCCCTGTGGCCGGAATTGCGTGCCGTTGGCTTTTCCGAGCATAACGAGGTCGAAAACCCCGACACCGAAGGCCCACCCGAGGAATCGGGCGAAAAAACCCATCGCGCCCGCCGTCGCAAATCGGATCAGGCGTCGCGTAGCGACAGTTTTATCTTGCACAAGTTTGAGGCGATCCTCAGTTGGGCTGAGTTCCTCAATATCAACCGCCGTATCGATGACGACGATCCGGACAACGCCAAGAAGGCTGCCGACGATCAGGAAGAAATAGGGCTTGGACAGATCTCCAAAGCGCCCCCGACCCGGTTGAAACTGCATCTGGACCTCGCACCCGAGGATGTGAACCGCGAACGTCTGTCGGGTCGAATCCTGTACCCCGAATGGGATGTGCGCACCGGTAAGTACCTGCCCGATCACGTCAACGTTCTGTTGTCAGATGCGGATATTCGCGAAGACGCTGCCGAGTTTGGTAAAGACCCCGCCACCGCTCGCCGGATACGCGCCGTGAAACGCCAGTTCGAGGCGCTGCGCCCCGGTCGGGTCATGACCCGCGGCCATCTTGACGGCGACCAGTTGGACATCGAAGCGGCCGTGCGTTCTCAGGTCGATCGGTGCGCCAATGGCGAAGGCACCGAACGCGTCTGGCTGCAATCGCGTCCCGAAGCACGCGACCTTGCGGTCTCGATCTTGCTCGACGTCAGCCGCTCGACCGAAAGTGCCGTCACGGGCCGCGCCGTGATCGATATCGAACGCGAGGCTCTGGCTGCGCTCGCTTGGGGGCTGAATGCCTGCGGGGACGATTTCGCAATCCACGCCTTCAGTTCGCTGAAACGTCAGCGTGTCTATGTCCAGCGCTGCAAACGGTTCGACGAGCCGATGGGCGGAACGGTCGAACAGCGTATCGCCTCGTTGCGGCCGGGGCATTATACCCGTCTGGGTGCTGCGATCCGCCATTGCTCGGCCGATCTCGCGGCGCAGTCTCGCAAACGTCGCCTGCTGCTGGTCATCACCGATGGCAAACCGAACGACCTCGATCACTATGAGGGCCGCCACGGCATCGAGGATACCTGCATGGCTGTGCGCGAGGCCCGTCGGGTCGGGCAGTCCGTGTTTGGCGTCACCATCGACAAGACCGGTAAAAGCTGGTTCCCGCGCATGTTCGGGCAGGGTGGATTTGCCGTTATTCCCGACCCGCATCGACTGACGATGGCCTTGCCGCAGATCTACCGCCAACTGGTCGGGGCATGAGCGACACGTCTCTCATCGACGAACTGCCCGGCGAATTGCTGATGTGGGTGCTGATCATTTCAGAGTTGCTGGTCTTCGGGGCTGGCCTGATCGCTTTCATGGCTGTTCGCCTGACCGACCCGGTTGGCTTTGCCGAAGCGCAATCGCACCTCTACCGCACGGGTGCGGCGTTCAATACGGCGGTGCTGGTCACCTCGGGTTATCTTGCCGCGCAGGCCCTGCACTGGCGCAGAGCGGCGTGGCGTGGCGTGGCGCGGCTGGCACTGATTGGCGCAGCCCTGCTGGGGATCGTATTCCTGATCATAAAAGGTGCCGAATACGCGGGCAAAGCCACACAGGGGATCACCTTCGAGACCCACCCGTTTTTCCTGTTCTACTACCTGCTGACCGGCTTTCATGCCGCGCATGTGTTGGCGGGTGTCGGCATTCTGCTGTTGGTGTCCTGGCGGGATGACCCTCGCAACATCGAGGCGGGCGCTCAATTCTGGCACATGGTCGATCTGGTCTGGATCATGCTGTTCCCTGTGATCTACCTGCTGGGATGATAGCCATGCCCACCGCTTCACCTTTTCCCAAATACTCTAACCGAAGGTTCCCGAACGCATTGACCAGCGCCTGGTTGAGCCTGTTGGCGCTGAGCTTGGCATCCGCTTTGCTGACCATGCTTTCCGCGCCTCCGGAACTTGTTGGCGCGGGCATTCTGATCCTTGCGTTAGTCAAAGCCCGGGTGATCCTTGCGCGTTATCTCGACCTTGCCGAAAGCCCCGCCTGGCTGCGCGGCTTTACCATGGTGCTGACCGGGTTTTCGGTGGTGATTTTCGCCCTCTATCTGATCTGACCAAAGAAAAAAGCCGCCTCGGTGAGGCGGCAGGTTAGCAAGCGAGGGGGCGCTTTGGTTACTGTGCGGCGATCGGCATCCGGGCGATCTGGCACCGCTGCCACAGGGCCGACAGCGCGCCGACCAGATGGTCGACATCTTCGTCGGTGTGAACGGGCGAGGGGGTGATCCGCAAACGCTCGGTCCCTTTCGGCACGGTGGGGTAGTTGATCGGCTGGATGTAGATGCCGAACTCTTCCAACAGTGTGTCCGAGATGAATTTACACTTCACCGGATCGCCCACCATCACGGGGATGATGTGGCTGGGGTTGGGCAGATGCGGAATGCCTTCAGCGTCCAACCGGGCGCGAACCTGTTCCACGCGGGCCTTTTGCATGTCCCGCTCGGTGTTGGACTGTTTCAGGTGCCGGATCGACGCGGCCGCACCGGCCGCTATCGCGGGCGGCAATGCGGTTGTGAAAATGAAACCGCTGGCAAAACTGCGCACGAAATCGCACAGCGCGGCAGAGGCGGCGATGTACCCGCCGACCACGCCGAAAGCCTTGCCCAGGGTCCCTTCGATCACGGTCAACCGGTCCATCAGGCCTTCGCGTTCGGCGATACCACCGCCGCGCGGGCCATAAAGGCCGACGGCATGGACCTCGTCGAGATAGGTCATCGCACCGTATTTGTCGGCCAGATCGCAGATCTCTTTGATCGGGGCGATGTCGCCATCCATGGAATAGACAGATTCAAACGCGATCATCTTGGGCGCGTCGGGATCGGCGGCGGCCAGTTTGGCCTCGAGGTCCTCCAGGTCGTTGTGTTTCCAAATGACTTTCTGAGCCCGTGAGTGGCGGATGCCTTCGATCATCGAGGCATGGTTCAGCGCATCAGAGAAAACGATCAAACCGGGAATCTTCGATGCCAGCGTCCCCAACGCGGCCCAGTTCGACACGTAACCCGAGGTAAACAGAAGCGCGGCCTCTTTCCCATGCAGATCGGCCAGTTCGTATTCCAGCAGCACATGGTCGTGAGTCGTGCCCGAGATGTTGCGCGTGCCCCCCGCACCCGCGCCGCATCGGTCCAACGCGTCATGCATGGCGCCGATCACGTCCGGATGCTGGCCCATGCCCAGATAGTCATTGGAACACCAGATCCGCACATCGCGCTGCAGCGCGCCGTCGGTCTGGCGCGCGTTCGGGAACGCTCCGCAGCGCCGTTGCAGATCTATGAAAACGCGATAGTTTCCTTCGTCCCGCAGATCATCAAGGCTCTGGGTGAAAAATCGCTCGTAGTCCATCTCGCACACTCCCGGGAATACTGGCTTTGGGCCGAGATTAGGTCTGTGAGCCCGTCAGGGACATGACAATTGTCAAGTTGCGGCGCATGAAAAGACTGGTGCAGGGGATTCATGTTTGGCATAGGCATAAAGTGACAAATGTACCGGCCTGACTATCGGCCAGGGAAAAAAGGGGACGCTTCGTGGCGCATGAAGCACAAAAAGCAATCGCCAGACAGTCGCTGTTGCTCAAAAGCTTGCCGGAACACCATATCGACAAACTCCTCAGCCATGCGATTTGGCGGCGTTATGATCGGGGTGAGACGATCTTTCTTCAGGAGGAAGAGGCCAAGGCGGTTCACGTTATTCTGGCCGGTTGGGTTAAGTTGTTTCGCATGGCACCCACCGGGGCCGAGGCCGTGGTCAGCGTGTTTACCCGCGGCGAGAGTTTCGGCGAGGCAGTCGCCTTGCGTAATGTGCCATACCCAGTTTCCGCCGAGGCGGTGTCGGCCTGCGAAGTGATGCATATTCCCAGCCCGATTCTGCTGTCATTGATGCGCGAAGACCCAGAGATCGGGGTGTCGATCCTGGCGGCTACGTTTACCCATCTGCATTCGCTGGTCGCGCAGCTTGAGCAGCTCAAGGCCCAGACCGGTGCGCAAAGGGTGGCCGAGTTCCTGTTGAACCTGTCTGACCAGGAAACTGGCAAATGCGAAGTTGACCTGCCATACGACAAGATGCTGATTGCCGGGCGTCTGGGCATGAAGCCCGAAAGCCTGAGCCGGGCGTTTTCCCGTCTCAAGGCTGTGGGCGTGAAAATCAACCGCAACCATGCGGAAATCGCGGATATTGAAACTCTGCGGGATTACGCTGAAAGCGACTCCTCCGAGAAGTAGTCTAAACAAAAGCCTCAATCGGGGGTTGCAAATGTGCCCGCCGCGCCAAGAAACTGCGTCGGTTTCTGGCAATTGCATGCGAATTTGTGTATACTTAATTCCGTAGTGCCGCACATTTCGGCGGGGTTGCGAACATGACACACGACCGCAGCATTGGCCTTGAGAGACCACCCATTGTTGCGCTCAGCGTCGCCAGGATCGCTCTTTCGGTTCGGGTCAAGTTGCTTGCCGCGTTTCTGGGAATAACCTGCCTGCTTGTTGGTCTGGCGCTGTTTGGCCTTTTCGCCCTGCACCAGACAAATCAGCGAACCGAGGCGATGGCGCGCGATCAAGAGCGCATCGCATTCTTTAGCGATACTTATGGGACAATTTCCAACCTGAACGGGCATGTTCTGGCGCTTTTCGTGCCTCAAGGCTCGTTGGATTTTGCACTGCGCGGCGGATTTTTCGGAACACCAACGGCGTCGATCTTTCACGTTGCCACGGAACTGGAGCGCAATCTGGCAATCGGAGCCCGCAAGTTCGGACAGCCCGGCATGCCGGATGAGAAAGCGATAGAAGGGCTTCGGTCCGATCTTCGGGCCCTTGAGCCTGCGCTTTTGGAGTTACGCCGGTTGAGTGGGGCGGGCGAACTCGCGGCGGCGGTGAATTACGGCATCCAGGTTTTTGAACCGCTACAGGCGATGCAACGCGAGGCCTATACGGCCGCGCAAGGTATCGAAAAAGAAATGCGCGACCTCGCAACTACAACGACGCAGGCTTACCTGACCTCGCGCCAGAACATCATTGCCGCAGCATTTGTGGCGATCGGGATTGCCCTGTTGCTGGGCTACTCGATTTCGACCGCATTACTGTGGCCAATTGAACGCATCCATGGGGCGCTCAGCAAGTTGTCTAGCGGAACGTTCGACACCAGAATCACGGTGCCCAACCGCGATGAACTTGGCGAACTGGCCAGCCATGTGAACCAAACCAGCGAAAAACTTGGCGCGCTTTACGAACAGGTCGAGCTGCAAAAGGCACAACTGTCTGATTGGAACGCGGCATTGGAATCCCGCGTGGCCAAACAGATTGAAGAGATCGAACGCACCAACCGCCTGAAACGTTTCCTTCCGCCGCAGGTGGCGACAATGATTGTCGGCGCAACCGACGAGGCGGACGTCCTGAGGACTCGCAAAGCTGAGATCACGGTTCTGTTTGCGGATCTGCGCGGCTTTACGGCCTTTGCGGCAGTGGCCAATCCCGATCAGGTCGTCGCGGCACTGAATTCTTTTCACGGCACCTGCGGACCGCTTGTCGAGGCGTGCGGTGGGACGTTGGAACGGTTTCTCGGGGATGGCCTGATGGTTTTGTTCGGTGCTCCGGTGCCATTGGACGACGCGGCGCAGCGGGCCGTCGATTTGGCTCAAAAAATGCAGGTGGATGTCCGTCAGGCAATGTTCCCATTCAAGGCAGGTTCTGCCGAGCACGGCCTGGGCCTTGGAATCGGGATCGCCACGGGCGCGGCAACCCTGGGACGGATTGGGTTTGAAGGGCGTCAGGATTACTCGGCCATCGGGCCCGCGCCAAACCTGGCGGCGCGTCTGTGCGAAATCGCGAAGGACGGGCAGGTGCTTGTCTCCAGTGCGACCGCTTGGCAGGTACAGAGCGATATGGTTCCGGCTGGCCCGTTTGATCTGAAAGGCATCGGAGCGAGTGTCGGGGCGTTCGAACTTGCAAACACGCCGGAACCTCAGGGCGCGTTGTCGATGTGACCGGAAAATAGCTATATACGTCACGCAGTATTGTAGGGCGGCCAATAGCTGCTCAGGGAAACGATGGCCGCTTTCAGGATCCGACTCAGATTTGATCCGCTCAGTGATACTGCGTCGCACCGGCCTCCAGCGAAACTGTGGTGCCTTTCTCGCCCCTTACTGCGGCCGGAACATCTGCGAGTGCGCAAATAATGGACCGACCGCCCGAGGATCGCACGAAGTCCTGTGCGGCCTGCACCTTTGGACCCATTGACCCGGCGGGGAAGTCGTACGCGTCCAACGCATCAGGCGTGATTGACCGGATACCCTTTTGATCGGGAGTTCCCCAGTTCAGGAACACGGCCTCAGCGTCCGTGGCGATGACAAAGAAATCTGCGCCAAGGTTCTGCGCCAGCAGGCACGAGGCGAAATCCTTGTCGATGACGGCTTCGACCCCAACCAGTTTCCGTTCAGCACCTGCCTCATACATCGTCGGGATGCCACCTCCGCCAGCGGCGATTACGGTCGCGCCCTTCTCCAGAATCCAACGGATCGGTTCGACCTGAAAGATACGTTTCGGGCGGGGCGATGGCACCACGCGTCGCCAGTACTCGCCATCCGGTTTCACCGTCCAGCCCTTGTCAGCCGCCTCTTTCTTGGCGTCCGCTTCGGAATAAACCTGCCCGATGAATTTGGTCGGATTGTCAAAGGCCGGGTCGCTCGGATCGACCTCGATCATAGTCAACAGGGTGGCGATGTGATGCTCGAAGGGCAGGATGTTCCCAAGCTCCTGCTCGATCATGTAGCCGATCATGCCCATCGTTTCGCCGACCAAAACGTCCAGCGGGTATTCCTCGACATCCGTATACATGATCTCTTGCAGGGCCAGCATCCCGACCTGCGGACCATTGCCATGAGTGATGACGGTTTCGTGCGCTTCGCAGAGCGGGGCGAGGGCTTCGGCGGCAATCTTTGCGTTCTTGCGCTGATTGTCCGCCGTCATCGCCTCACCCCGTTTGAGAAGCGCGTTGCCGCCGAGTGCTACAACAACGCGTCCCATGGTTCAGGCTCCCAATGTCGCGACGAGGATCGCTTTGATCGTGTGCATCCGGTTTTCGGCTTGCTCGAACGCGATGTTCATATCACTTTCGAAGACTTCCTCGGTCACTTCCATCTCGGTGATGCCGAACTGTTCGTGAATGTCCTGACCGACCTTGGTCTCCAGATTGTGGAAGGCGGGCAGGCAGTGCATGAACTTGACCGCCGGATTGCCGGTTTTCTTCATCAGATCCATGTTGACCTGATAGGGGCTCAGCAGCTTGATCCGCTCGGCCCAGACTTCTTTAGGCTCACCCATCGACACCCAGACATCGGTATGAATGAAATCCGCGCCCTCTACCGCGGACGTGTCGTCCGTGATGGTCACACGTGCGCCGGTCTTTTCAGCCCGCTCCATCGCCAATTCGCGCACATCGTCATGGGGCTGGGTTTCTTTCGGCGAAATCATCCGGACGTCGCAGCCCATGATCGCGCCCAACATCAGCAGCGAGTTGCCCATGTTGGACCGACAGTCGCCCGAATAGGCATAAACGATGTCTTTGCGGGGCTTGTCGGCGTGCTCGATCATGGTCTGCATGTCGGCAAGCATCTGCGTCGGGTGCCAGTCATCTGTCAGGCCGTTATAAACTGGGACACCGGCATATTCTGACAGCGTTTCAACCATGTCCTGACCAGCACCGCGAAATTCAATCCCGTCGAACATGCGGCCCAATACGCGGGCCGTGTCTTTCATCGACTCCTTGTGCCCGATTTGTGAGCCCGACGGATCAAGATAGGTGATATTCGCACCCTGATCGTAAGCGGCCACTTCAAAGGCGCAGCGGGTGCGTGTCGAAGTTTTCTCGAAGATCAGGCAAATGTTCTTTCCGGTCAGCGAGGGCTGTTCCGCGCGGGCATATTTCGCGCGTTTCAGGTCGCGGGCCAGATCCAGCAGGTACAGCATTTCACGCTGGCTGAAATCGGCAATTTTAAGATAGCTACGGCCTTTGAGATTGAATGCCATTTTGTCTCTCCTAACAAAAAATCAGCGGGCGCAAGGGGGCTGCACCCATGGTAAATTCAATAGGCGGGGTCGCGGTCGATCGGGCAGGTCATGCAGTGGCCACCGCCGCGGCCACGCCCCAGTTCCTGACCCGAGATTTCGATCACTTCGACACCGGCTGCGCGCATCTTTCCGTTCGTAAACGTGTTGCGCGCATAGCCAACGACCACACCGGGCGAGAGGGCCACGACGTTGTTGCCGTCATCCCATTGCTCGCGTTCAGCCTGGAATTCGTTGCCGCCGGTCGAGATGACCTCGAGCGAATTCAGCCCCAGAGCCTCTTTGTAAACGTCAAACAGGTGCCCTTTCTCCACGTGGATATCCAAATCGCCGCGGTCGCCAGGACGAATTGAGATACAGGTGATCTGGTCCGCGACTTCGGAGAATGCGGTGACTTTGTCGTGGTCAAGGCAAGTGAACACTGTATCCAGGTGCATGGCCGCGCGGCTTTTTGGCATCGCACAGGCGACGACACGTTCAGCACCGCCCTTTCTGAATAGGGCTTCCGCAACCTGTGCGACGGCTTGCCGGGTAGTGCGTTCGCCCATTCCAATGAAGACTGTGCCGTTGCCCACCGGTTGAACGTCGCCACCCTCGACCGAGGCGAGGCCAAAATCGTCGTCGCTGTCGCCCCACCAGAACTCGAACTCGGCGTCCTTGAACATCTTATGATGCCGATACACTGTGCGCATGATCAGGGTTTCCGGCTTACGAGCAGGCCAGAACATCGGGTTCGTCGTCACACCATCGAAAATCCAGCAGGAGGGGTCGCGCTGGAACTGGGCATTCGGGATGGCCGGAAGGATGAAATCGCCCAGCGAAACCAGATCGCCGAACTGCTCATCAATCATACCCTTGGGCAGGTCCGCGAAGATGATCCCGCCCAGCATATGGCGGGCCAACATTTTGGCATCCATCTCGTCCAGCCAGGCGCGCATTTCCACGGAAAACCCAAGCCCGACCATGTTGGGCGTGATCAGGCGGTCCAGAAGGAAGGCACGCGCGGCCGGGTCTGACCGGATCGCCTCGGCCAGCAGATCCTGAATGTCATAAACCTCAACCCCGCGTTCCCGCATGAGCGAACAGAATTCGGCGTGATCCTTGCGGGCCTGTTCGACCCAGATCACGTCATCGAACAGAAGCTCTTCGCAGTTTCGCGGTGTCAGTCGATCATGCGCCAGTGACGGGCGCGAGACGATCACCTTGTTGAGCTTTCCGATCTCGGAATGAACGCCGAGCTTCATGGCAATTCTCCTTTCTAGGTATCCGTTTTCTGAATGTCTTCAACGTCATTGGCCTGGCTCCAGCGGACCCAGACATGGATTGGCACGCCCGCCAGCAACAGGACGGAGCCAACCAAAACGGTTTCAGCGCCCGAACCGATGAAAGCCCAGACCGAATAAATGAACCCAAGCGCGCCCAGCACGACAACCTTGGCCAATTCCGGGCCATGCAAAACCTGCCCGCCTTTCAGTCGGATCATGATTTCGGCAACGGAACAGATGGCATAGGGTAACAGGCTGGCGACAACGGCGAGCAGAATGACAAAGTTGAATGCGGCGACCAGACCTTGGGCGTAGTTCATGATGATAAGAACCGAGGCCAGCGCGTTCGACAGGATCAGCGCATTTGCGGGCGTTCCAAATTTGGATTTTCGCGCCAATGCTGCAGGGAACACGCGATCCAAGGCCGCCCCGTAAGGGACCTGCCCGCTGAGTAGGGTGAATCCGTTTAGAGTGCCAAACGTTGATATCACCGCGCCTATGGCCACGAGGATACCGCCAACAGGGCCGAACATGACGTCGCCAACGGCGGCAAGCGGCGCGGCGGACACGGCAAGAAGCTCGGCAGGAATGACCCCCATCGAAACGGCAGTCACCGAGATATAGACGCATGCCGCAACAATCACTCCGATCACGGTGGCGCGCGGAATGGTCTTTTCAGGTTCGATAACGTCGCCGGAAGGAACCGTTGCGGATTCAAGACCCAGATAGGCCCAAAGCGTCAGGGCTGCCGCCGCCGAAATTGCCGTGAAAGCTGTGGTGCCACTTTGGTTGACTGGAATGTAGTTCTCGGTATTGATCCAGAAGATACCCAGCGTGCCAATGACGATCAGCGGAGCAAGTTTAAGCACCGTGGTCACGATCTGAACCAAGCCCGCCCCTTCCACACCGCGAATATTGATCAGCGTCAGCGACCAGATCGCGACCAGAGCGGTTGCAAGGCCGTACATGGGGACTTCGATAATGACCGGGAACAGGAAACCCAGATACCCCACCAAGGCCACGGCAACGGCGGCATTCCCAGTCCACAGGGCGATCCAATACCCCCAAGCGATGATAAACCCGGCAAAATCACCAAACGCCTCTTGTGAGTAAGCGTAAGGACCACCGGGCTTCGACACCACACGCGACAGTCGTCCAAAGATGATCGCCAGAACCAGAGCGCCTGCGGATGTCAGAATCCACCCCCCGATCGCGATAGGGCCGAACGGCGCCAGCGAGGCAGGCAACAGAAACACTCCCGACCCGATCATGTTTCCTACGACTAGAGCGATACACGCCGTCAGCCCAAGGGCACCCGTTGTTGACGTCGTCTCTGAGGCGGTACGATCGGTCATTGCGCCGGCTCAGCTCGACGTCGTGTCTGAGGTCTCGGCTGCTGGGTCGTCGATCCCCGGATCCGTAATGGCTCCGGCTGTGAGCGCGGCGCAGATGATGACGGCAAGGATGACCAACAGGGGGAAGACAAATCGAAGCCACCGATCATAAGACACCCGGCCAATGGCCAACCCGCCCATCACCACCGCAAAGGTCGGATTGAACAGGTTCACCCATCCATTAGCGGACTGATACGCAGTCACCACCAGATCGCGTCCAACACCGGCGAAGTCTGCCAGCGGTGCCATGATCGGCATCGACAGCGTTGCCAGCCCTGAGGACGAGGGCACAAGGAAGGACATCAGAATCTGAATGCCGAACATCGCGTTGATAAAGGCAAACTCGCTGAGGCCGGACACAAAGCCCTCGGCTGCTGCCAGAATCGTGTCGGTGATCTTGCCTGCGTCCATGATGACAACCACGCCGCGCGCGACCCCGATAATTAGCGCGACGCCCAACAGGTCGCGCGCGCCATCAACGAAGGTATCGACAAAGGTCGCCTCATCCATCCGGGACGCTTCATCCAGTTTCCCGACCCACCAGACGATGATCGACATGACAAGAAACAGGCCCGACATTCTAGCCATCCACCAATCCAGCGCGACCACGCCATAGATCATCACTGCAAAGGTCAGGCCGAACAGGATCAGGATGATCGACCGCGTCCGAGTCAACTCGGGGAACGCGTCGTCGCTGTCCGATCCTTTCAGGAAATGCGCCCTGTTTTCTTCGGCTTGATCCGCAACCACTGACGCGGATGGATCGGCCTTAACGCGTCGTGCATATCGCATGACAAAGGCAATACCAGCGGCCAGACATAAGGCGAGAATGATGAAGCGCAGGACGATCCCGTTGGTGAAGGGAATTCCGGCACCCTGGGATGCAACAACCGTCGCAAACGCATTGAAGGTCGAACCCAACGTTCCGATCCCCGCGCCCAGCATGATGACGGCAACGCCGGTCAGAGAGTCATACCCAGCCCGTATGAAGACCGGAATGATCAGCGCGTAGAACGCCAGCGACTCCTCGGCCATGCCATAGCTGGTTCCGCCGAAAGCAAAGGCGATCATCAAAATGGGAATCATCAGGATTTCCCGTCCGGCCAGCCGGTGCAGCAACCATCCGATTCCCGCATCTATCGCACCGGTTTTCGTAACCACCATCAGGAATCCGCCGATGATCAGAACAAAAAACGCCACATCGATTGCGGCGCTGGAGGAACTTCCCAGAAGTCCCGGGTCGTACATCCCGGCAATCGGGGCAAGGATGACGGACGTAATCCCCTGCGGGTTTGGCGCGACCTCGTGATAAGTGCCGGGTACAGGGGCTTCGCTGCCAAGCGCTTCGTTCATCTGCCGCTCATACTCACCAGCCGGGATGACCCAGGTCAGTACAGCTACAACGGCGATCAGGACAAACAGGATTGTAAAGGCGGTCGGGAACTTGAATTTCGACATAGTATACTCGCGCTTGGGGGTTAGCAGAGCGGGAAATCAATCAAACATTCGAATTTTATAGTCGCAAACTAATGCTAAGATGACATTCTGTCATCAAAGTTTTGCGAAGTGGAGTGCGCGTGGCAAAGCTCCGCGCTTAGGTTGCTTTGTTACACTCGATTTTGGCGGATCAATGAAAGACGGGTGGCAAAACAGAAGTCTGGCCATTGGGCGAACCAACGACACCGTTTTCAGCCCGATCATCTGGACCGAAATCAAAACCAAAGCCCTTGGGCCGCGGCCTAGACGGCAGTGTTTACGGCTGAAAGTTGACCGGCAAAACGCTGATTGCGGATGTCGTCGGGCGTCGTCTTGAAATGAGAGCGAAATGCACGGCCCAATGCTGCCGCAGACGAAAATCCGGTGGCCGCCGAAATCTCGCGCTGAGAAAGATCTGTTGTCCGAAGCAGGATGTCGGCACGTTCAAGACGCAACTCTCTGTAGGTGGTCAGCAGTTTTGTGCCGGTCTTGCTGAGAAACCTGCGTTGCAACTGGCGCGTCGACGTTCCCAATGATTGCGCCAGATCGGATATCCGCAGGGGATCTTCCAGGTTTTCAAGCATAGTTTCGACGGTTTTGCGGACTTGTGGATCGGCCTCGGAGCGTTGGAACAGGCGGATCGCAAGATGGCTTTTGGCGGATCGTTTGGGTTCGGACAGGCCGATATAGCTGCGTAGTGTGTCGGCCAGATGCTCACCATGATCAAAGGACACAAAATCGGACAAAAGGCGAAGCGCGCTCAGCCGGGTTGAGGCGCTGTGCAAACGACTGTCATATGACATGTGGATGCCGCTGCTATCGTCAATCAACCCTACTTCCTGTGCTGCGGCCATAAAGTTGGGATGAACCGCTGCGACCGTTCTTTCCGATCGTCCGGTTTGACCAAGCAGCAAAACCGCTCCGCCCACAAGAATTGTGCGGGACGCCAAATTCATGACCTGACATGTCCAGGCTTTTTCGGAATCATCCAGCAGCCAGTTTTTGTTGATATCCCCCCAAAACAGGGCTGTTCGACTTGACCAGCATAACGGCCCACCAACCGGTTCTTCGGCCGACCTCCGAACGTTGACAATGTAAGAGTGGTTTTCGACCAGCTTGTTCAGGGCGTCAAAGAATTCGATGACAATTTGCGCCGACGCATCGGTATCTGTGCCAGCTAGAATGACATCGACGTGGTGTTTTCTTTCAGGTGACGACGAGGCCGCGCAGGTCCAGCGTGCCCGGCCGTTCTTGAGGACGTAGTGTTTCATTGTTCCTCCGCCTGAGTGATGTGGACGTTGCCCATCAAGGCAAGGTCGTTTTCTGATGCCCGACCCCCGCCATGGCAGGGGTCGGAGTGTTTTTCAGGTCCGCGTTTTTACTCGGCGGCTTCTTCGTATTCTGACATTGGTGGGCATGTGCAGACGAGGTTTCGGTCTCCGTATGCGTTGTCGACGCGGTT
>NZ_JBQFTP010000025.1:0-43939 GCF_056538705.1 Ruegeria sp. BF12
GCAGGCTCAAGGATTGGCGCCGTGTGGCAACCCGGTACGACAGGTGCCCGAAGGTCTTCCTCGCAGCAATCGCCCTCGCAGCTCTCGTCATCTATTGGCTATGTGTCCTGACCCTAGCGACGTGCTTCACGGTTGTCACTCGCCAGTATTTCAGCGCGCGTTTAAATCATCTGCAATCGTCCGACTCGGTGATCTCTTGCGTGGCAAACCCTTAAGCGCAAGAACAACCGACACTCTTGGGCACACAAGTTTACTGGTCATCGAAAACCGGTCGCGGCGAACCTTCTTTGTCCAGCGCAACAAATACGAAATCCGCATCCGTCACTTTCTCGGCCTTCCCCGAGTATCTTGGCCTTGCCCAAGCGTCCACGTGAATCCGCATCGAAGTCCACCCTACCGCTTGTAGTGTCGCGTAAAGCGTGACTTCGTCGCCGACTTTGACCGGCCTGAGAAACTTCATGGCTTCGACGGCCACCGTGGCACCACGCCCTTGCGACACCCGACCCGCTATGTTGCCCGCCGCCAGATCCATTTGAGACATAAGCCATCCCCCGAAGATATCGCCCGAAGGATTGGTATCTGCCGGCATGGCTATCGTGCGGATAACCAGCACGCCTTCGTCTTGCTGCCTGCCATGAGTCGCGAGGTCTAGCCCCCGCGCCAGAGCCGCTTCATAATCATCATTCATGTCTGACCTCTCCCGTTTCGGCACTTGGGCCAAGCATTATTGATCTATCACATGACCCGAAGGCTAACCGCTGCAGTGATGCATCGGGCCGCCTTTATAGCGCGGAAAGCCGTAGCCATTGACAAAAACCACATCGATGTCTCCGGGTTTCTCGGCGATACCTTCGCGCAAAATGGCGGTGCCTTCCTGATGCAGGGCGTGTATGCAACGCTCGGCAATATCGTGGTCAGATTGCACGCGATGCGCAATCCCGGCCTTTTCGGCGACGCTTTGAATCAGCGACTTAACGTCCTCGTCCAGTGTGACGTCACCCCCGTCGTAGCGGTAGAATCCGGCCTGTGTTTTACGGCCTTTGCGTCCCATTTCGACCAGCTGGTCATGCACCTGAAACGCGTGCGGATGCACTGCGCCCTCAGGCAGCGATTTACGCATCAGATAGCCGATATCAATCCCCGAAAGGTCCAGCACCTGAAAAGGCCCCATCGCCATACCGAGCCGGCGCAGCGCGGCGTCCACCACCTCGGGGGAGCCGCATTCCAGCATGAGAAGACCCGCCTCGCGCTGATAAGCCTGATACATGCGGTTGCCGATGAACCCGTGGCACACCCCGGCGATGACGCCAATTTTGCCCAGCTTTTTCATGACTGCAGCCAAAGTAGCCGTGACTTCGGGGGCCGTGCGGTCGGTACGAATGACCTCGACCAGTTTCATGATCTGCGCCGGGCTGAAGAAATGCAGACCCGCCACCCGGTCCGGGCGCGCTGTGGCCGATGCGATCTCGTTAATGTCCAGATACGAAGTGTTCGTGGCCAGAATGGCAGTCGGGTGGCAGACCTGATCCAGCCGTTCGAAGATCTTCTTTTTGATCGCCATATCCTCGACGGCGGCTTCGATCACCAGATCGGTATGTGCCAAATCTTGGTAGTCTGTGGTGAGGGTGACTTTTGCCAGAATGATCTCGGCCTGCGCGCGATCCAGTTTGCCGCGTTTGACGGCCTGTTCCAGGTTGTCACGAACACGCTCGATTCCGGCCTGAGCGGCTTCATCCGATATTTCGACCAACGTGACCGGGATGTTTTGCGACGCGAAGACTTGCGCGATCCCTGCCCCCATGGTGCCCGCGCCGATAACGGCCACACTATTGACTTCGGCGGCCTGCGACAGGTCCAGACCTTCGACCTTGTGGGTTGCACGCTCGGCAAAGAAGATATGGCGCAGAGCGGTGGATTGCGAGCTTTTGCGCAACTCCAGCGACAGGGCGCGTTCGGCATCAAGTCCGGCCCGAAAATCCGTGCCCGTGGCCGCCTGAACCGCATCGATGACGGCCAGAGGCGCGTCCAGCCCGCGTTTGCGCTTGCCACACATGGCGCGCCATTGATCGAAAACACCGGGATCAAAGCTGTCGGGAGCAATGGGCCGCTTCAGCTTGAAAGGGGTCGGGTCCATCCCTGTCAACGTTGCCGCAAAACTCAATGCGTCATGTTCGAGATCGTCGGCAATTGCATTGATCAAGCCGCTTTCCAGTGCTTTTTGCGCGCTGACCGGTTTGCCCTCAACCGCCATTTCCAGCGCGGGTTCGACCCCGATCAGGCGCGGCAGTCGCTGCGTGCCACCCGCGCCGGGGACAAAGCCCAGATTGACCTCGGGCAGGCCCAATCGCGCGTCCGCCGTCGCGATCCGATGCGAACAGGCCAGCGCAATTTCCAGCCCACCGCCAAGCGCCTGACCATGGATCGCTGCGACAACCGGCTTGGGGCAGGATTCGATGAACAGCACCAGATCGTTCAGGTGCGGCGGCACCGGCGGCTTACCCAATTCCGAGGCATCTGCCCCCGCCATAAAGGTTCGGCCAGCACAGATCAGCACCACTACGGCAACCTGGGGATCGGTCGAGACAGCCTGAAACGCATCCCACAACCCCTGACGCACAGCCTGCGAAATGGCGTTGACCGGTGGAGCATCCACCCGGATCAGCGCAACCTGTTCCGTTCGCGTCACTTTTACGGCGCTCATGCCTTGTCCTCCGGCTTGTGTGATGGGTTGCGGGTATCTGTACAGAAATTTCGGCGGATCGGGGTATAGAGAGTTTCGATCTCTGCCAGAGGCAAACCCTATAGGCACAAAGATCCCGTCTATATTTTTTTCGTATGGACAGCAGTTAAAAATGATATTTTTATTATCGCAAGACGCTCTCTACCCTGACCAGCAATCAGAGAAGGCCCCACTCCAGGTCGGGCCGGAACAGGAATTGCGAGGTTGTTATGACAAATCTGGGATATCTCGTAACCCGTGCCGCCCGTTTCTGGGCAGACAGGGTTGCTCTTAAGGACGAACGCGTCACACTGAGCTACGCACAGGTGGACGACCGCACGAACCGCTTGGCCACCGCGTTGACCGGGTTGGGCGTTGTACAAGGCGACCGGGTCGCGGTACTGGCCTGGAACCGGGTTGAGATTGCCGAGGCTGAGGTGGCGCTGTTGAAGGGTGGCTTCATCCGTGTGCCAATCAACGCCCGGCTTTCGGCGGATGAAGTGGTGCATGTTTGTGCCGACAGTCAGGTGCGCGTTCTGATCACGGATGAGGCGCATCTGCCCGCCGCCCAGCGCGCACTGACGGAAAACCCCGAACTGCAGACACTGCTGGTCATGGGTGATGGCGGAAGCTACGAAGACGCGCTCGCACAGGCCGATCCCAGCCCGGTCAGTGTTGAAACCGACCCCAAGGACATTGCCGTACACCACTATACCTCGGGTTCCTCTGGGGTTCTGAAGGCCGCGATGCATTCAGTGCGCAACCGCCGCGCGATCCTGCGCAAAATCACGTTTCGGTCGCGCCTGTACCCTGATCAACCTGAAACCTTTCTACACGTGGGGCCCATAACCCATGTGTCGGGGATGGCATTGCTGCCCATGCTTTCGCAGGGGCATACCAATATCATCCTGTCGCGGTTTGACGTGGACAATTACCTTTCGACGCTGGAGCGCGAAAAGGTAACTCAGACCTATCTGGTCCCGACCATGATCAACCGCATCCTCGCCGCACCGAACCGGAGCGCTTACGACCTCTCCTCTCTCAAACTGCTGCGGTACGGTGCGGCACCCATTTCTCCCACCCGTTTGCGCGAAGCGGTCGAGTTCTTCGGCCCGATCCTGAACCAGGGTTATGGCGCAGGCGAGGTCTGCTCCTCGGTCACGCTGCTGACCGAAGCGGACCATAAGCTGGCACTCGACACCCGACCCGAGCTGTTCCAATCCTGCGGCCGCCCGCTGTTCGAGACTGAGGTCAAGGTGGTTGATGAAACAGGCGCAGAAATGCCCGCCGGAGTGGCAGGCGAACTGGTGGTGCGGGGCGAAGACGTCATGCAGGGCTATTACAACGCCCCTGAACTGACTGCGCCAGTTCTGAAGAACGAATATTACCACACCGGTGACATCGCCTATATGGACGAGACCGGCTATATCTTCATCGTCGACCGCAAGAAGGACATGATCGTTACCGGCGGGTTCAATGTTTACCCCAATGAGGTCGAACACGCCCTGTTCGAGCGTCCCGAAGTATATGAAGCCTGCGTCGTTGGCGTGCCCGACCCGGATCTGGGCGAGGCCGTGAAGGCCGTGATCGTTCCGCGAAAAGGTGCTTCGGTTGACGCTGATGCTCTGATCACGCATTGCATTGAAAAACTTGGGAAATTCAAAAAGCCGCATTCAGTGGATTTTGTGGATGAACTGCCCAAGAACGACGCCGGCAAGATTCTGCGGAGGCAGGTGCGCGACGGATATTGGGCCAACTCAGATCGGAAGGTGTGACCATGAACCAAGGGTTGAACCGCGCCACATCCGGGCTTGAGGCCGGAGCTTTCGCCAACTTGCGCGCGAAGGTAAATGATCTGCTGTATGATGAGATGATCCCGTTCGAACGCGAAAACGGTCTGAGTCATGAAACCCGGTTCGAACGTTCGCAACTGGAAGAATGGTGGAAACGCTCGCGCGCGCTTGGCATCTATGGCTGCAACCTGCCAGAGGAGTTCGGCGGGCTCGGCCTTTCGATCGACCAGCTTTGCACCCTCAAGGCCGACTGCACACGATCCAACGCGGCGCTTTATGGCTGTGTTCTGGGCGAAAACGGCGGTCCGATGCGGATCGGATACATCATCACCCGTGCCGCGGATGAGCAGAACGAAGAGTTCTTCTATCCCGCCGCGCGCGGCGAACGTGCCGGGTGTTTCGCGCTGAGCGAACCCAATGCAGGGTCGGATGCCATGCGTATCGAAACCACCGCCGTGAAGGATGGCGACGATTACATCATCAACGGGCACAAGCGCTATATCACCGCCTCACGCACCGCAGATTTTGCCATCGTGATGTGCGTTACCGACCCTGATGCGGGCGCGGATGGGGTGACTGCCTTTCTCATCAATGCGGCCTCACCCGGTTACCGGGTCGAAGGGCACTACCTGCCGATGTCCGGACAGCATATCGACAATGACATTATTCTGGAAAACGTCCGGGTTCCTGCGCGCAATATTCTGGGCGGGTTGGGCAACGGGTTTAAACTGGGAATGGAGCGGATCAACATCAACCGCCTGCTGCAATGCCCAACCATGTTGGGCCACGCCCAGTTCGCGTTGGAACAGGCGGTCGACTATGCCAACCGTCGAGTGCAGTTCAAACAACCCATCGCCAACTTCCAGGCGATCCAGCACATGCTGGCCGATATGAAAACCGCGAATTTTGCCGCTCATTCGATGATCCACGCCGCCGCCGCCAAGGCTGATCGGGGCGAGAACATTCGGACCGAGGCGGCCATGTGCAAGGTTTTTGTCGCCGAAAACGCCTTTCAAGTGGCCGACAAAGCGATCCAGATCCATGGCGCAACCGGCATGACCAAGAACCACCCCGTCGAATGGGTATTCCGACGCCTGCGCATGTTCCGCGTGTTGACGGGCAGTTCAGAGATTCAGCGCAACACCATAGGCAAAGGCATCCAGAAAGAATGGCAAAAGGCACATCCGGAGGCGGCGCAATGACGAATGACTGGTCATTTCTGAACGGGATGCGCATCGTCGATCTGTCGCGTCTGTTGCCGGGGCCCTTTGCCACCCAGACACTGGCCGATCTGGGGGCCGAGGTCATCAAAATCGAAGAACCCAAGCACGGCGATCCGGGACGTCGGCTGGGCAAGGACATGTTCGCGCGACTGAACCGTAACAAGAAATCCCTTACGTTGGATCTGAAGTCGGACGAGGGCAAGGCGGTTCTGACCGACTTGCTGAAGGGCGCTGATGCGGTGATCGAAAGCTTCCGACCCGGCGTGATGGATCGGCTTGGTTTCGGCTACAAGGACGTGCGCGCACTGAACCCGGCCATCGTCTACTGCTCGCTCTCGGGTTTCGGTCAGACCGGCCCTTATCGCCAGCGCGCCGGGCATGACATCGATTTTCTGGCGCTGTCGGGCTATTTCGCCGTCCCCAGTCAAGTCAATGATAAGCTGGCCCGCCCAAAGATCCGCCTGTCGGACTACGCTGGAGCGATGTATGGCGCGCTATCGCTGGCGGTAGCCATGGCGTCGGCCAAAATAAGTGGCAAAGGCCAGTATCTGGATGTTGCGATTACGGACGCCATGGCCAACTGGTCCGCGCCTTTGGTGCGCATCGCGCATGAACTGTGCGGCGGGGACTCAGACAAAATGTCCTTTGTCATGCCCGACAATGACATCTTTGAAACCAGTGACGGCAGGTACATTGCGATCGGGTTGTTCGAAAACAAGTTCTGGGTGCAACTGGCTACAATGATGGACAGCGAATTCCCGCAGCTTGGTCGCACCGAATACGCCACCAACCAATTGCGCAACCAGCGCAAGCGCGAGGTGCATGCGATGATGTCTGAGATGTTTGCCTCAAAAACGCTGGCCGAGTGGGAGGCACTGTTTCGGCCGACCGATCTGCCCTGGGCCGTTGTCTATCAGGACATGCGCCTGTTCGATGACCCGCATTTGCAGGATCGCGGCATGTTCGGAGAGCTTGGCGAGGGCGAAAACAAGAGCTTTCAGGCCGGATACCCGACCAAGTTTTCCGCTGGCCTGAACGAGTTCAATCGCCCGCCGCCGGGCAAAGGACAAGATACTGACGAGATTCTGCGCGGGCTGGGCCATGACGATGCCGCCATTCAGGCGATGCGCGACGCAGGAGTGATCTGATGACCGAGGCTTTTATCTGCGATGCAATCCGAACACCCATCGGTCGGTATGGTGGAGGGCTATCCTCGGTCCGCGCTGACGATTTGGGTGCGATACCACTGCGCGCACTGATGGAACGCAATCCACAAGTGGACTGGACAGCGGTCGACGACGTTCTCTTCGGCTGCGCCAATCAGGCGGGCGAGGACAACCGCAATGTGGCGCGCATGTCGTCGCTGTTGGCCGGGCTGCCGGACACTGTGTCCGGGACCACGCTGAACCGGCTGTGCGGGTCGGGGCTCGATGCGGTCAGTTACGGCGCGCGCGCGATCAAGGCCGGGGATGCCGATCTGATCATCGCAGGCGGTGTCGAAAGCATGAGCCGGTCGCCCTTTGTAATGCCCAAAGCAACCTCTGCCTTTTCCCGCGCGGCTGAGATACATGACACAACCATTGGCTGGCGTTTTGTGAACCCGTTGATGAAAGCGCAACACGGTGTCGACTCGATGCCGGAAACCGCCGAAAACGTGGCCGAGGACTTCGATATCAGCCGCGAAGATCAGAACGCCTTCGCCCTGCGCTCGCAACAGCGCGCAGCCGCCGCGCAAGCGGCTGGTGTCTTCGCTGAAGAAATTACGCCCGTGACGATCCCGCAGCGCAAAGGCGATCCGCTGGTCATCGACACGGACGAACATCCCCGTCCCGATACCACACTGGCGGGCCTGGCCAAACTGAGGGCCCCGTTCCGCGCAGGCGGGTCGGTGACGGCGGGCAATGCTTCGGGCGTCAATGACGGCGCGGCGGCGCTGATCATCGCCAGCGAAGAAGCCGCCAAACGCCATGGCCTGACGCCCCGCGCACGCATCGTCAGTGCCGCGGCAGCCGGCGTCGCCCCGCGGATCATGGGGTTCGGCCCGGCACCAGCCACGCGAAAGCTGCTGGAGCGTATGGGGCTGCAGATCGACCAGATCGATGTGATCGAATTGAATGAAGCCTTCGCCGCGCAAGCATTGGCCGTTACCCGCGCATTGGGGTTGCCCGACGATTCGCCACAGGTGAATCCAAATGGCGGCGCGATCGCTCTGGGCCATCCTTTGGGCATGTCCGGCGCGAGATTGGCACTGACGGCGACACATCAGCTGCAGCGGACCGGAGCGGCCCGCGCGATCTGCACTATGTGCATCGGCGTCGGTCAGGGAATTTCACTTTTGTTGGAACGGGTTTGACCGCATGAGCACAGGTCGGGCCAATGAAACCAGGGCAATAGGGTGCGATCATATGATTTTCCTATAACCAAAATCGAAAGATAATATTACCCTAATGGCCTTAAGCGACGATAGCCTTTGAAAATGGATTTTCAGGCAATGGCGCATTGCCACGAACTCGATGGGAGGAGAACCATGACAAAACTAGGATGGATGAAGAGCCTGGCCGCAGGTGCGGCGCTGGTTCTGAGTGGGACACTGGCGCAGGCCGCCGATTTCCCAGAGCGCCCGATCGACATGGTCGTCGGCTTTAAGGCCGGCGGCGGAACCGACACTTATGCGCGCGCACTGGCCAGCGCAGCCGAGGCATATACTGGTGGTCAGCCGGTAGTCGTGGTCAACAAGCCAGGCGGCGGTGGTCTGGTTGGCGGACGCTTTGTAGCGGATCAGCCGCCCACCGGTTACACCCTGTACCTGGCCTCGGCAGGATCGATCGTCCTTAAGAACCTGATCAAACCGCAGGTCGTTTCGACCGATGACTTCAAAATGGTCGGCACCATCGGTGAACTGACTGCGGGTATCTTCGTACCTGCCAGCTCGCCCATTCAGTCGCTGGATGAGCTGATCGAAGCCGGCAAATCATCAGACACAGCATTGCGCTGGGGGCATACCGGTCGCGGCAACGTCTGGCACATGGCCGGCCTGGGCGTGCTGAAGCCGAATGACGTCAAAGCCAAGGACGTACCGTTCAAGGGTGGTTCCGGCGTCCGTGCCGCGCTGGCCAGTTCCGAGGTCGACTTTGGCGTGATGGGCGCGCATCTGGGCCGTGGTTTCGAGGATGAGGTCCGTCTGCTTGCGGTTCTGTCCAACAACCGCCATCCCGCCGCACCCGACGCACCGACGGCCAAAGATCTGGGAGTAGAGTTCATTCCGGTATCCTCTCCCATGATCGTAATGGCTCCAGCAAGAACTCCTGATGAGGTCGTTGCGCAACTTTCGGACGCAATCGTGGCAATAACTCAGGATGAAGCGTTTCTTGAAACACTGACGACCGCAGGTTTGCCGACCGCAAGTATCAACGGTCCGGACACCGCCGCCAATATCGAGACGTCCAAGGCTGATTGGAGCAAGCTGTTGGAAGGTCTGGAATGACCCAGAACATTGATATCGACGTGGCGCGCAAGACAGCGCGCCACAACATCGTGACAGGCGCAGTGCTGACCGTTCTGGCCGCCTTCTTTTTCTGGAAATCCTTCAACATCTCGTTGGATTTTGTTGACGAGGAAGGCGTTGGCCCCCGGTTCTTCCCACAGGCCATTTGCGTGGCACTTGGACTGATCGGGGTGACCCTGGCGGTGTTCGGCATCAGGGGGCAGGTCGCACCGGCTGACAAAAGCAGTTTTGACGCGAAACGGTTCTTTTCCGACGCTGTCCCGCTGTTCCTGCTCGGTCTCGCCTTTGTCTGGATGTTCGGCGCCTTCGGCTACATCGTTGCTTGTTTCGTACTGCTTCTGATCGCGTCACTGCTGTTTGCCGTGCGTCCCCCGGCCCTGATCCTTCTGCCGGTCATCGGTACGATCATTCTGTACCTGCTGTTCTTCAAGCTGATGACTGTGTTCGAACCAGCCGCAACAATCTTCAACCCCCTGTCCCTGCTCGGGCTGAAGTGAGGTAAGCGACGACATGGAACTTCTGCACGGATTCTATACCATCTTCACCACGCCCGAGACCCTGATGTTCGTGGTTTTGGGCGCAATCCTAGGCGTGATCGTGGGTGCGGTGCCCGGTCTGACGGCCTCGGCTGCCATCGCGATGCTGGTGCCCATCACCTACTACATTGACCCTCTGTCGGCGCTGGCATTCCTTTATGTCATCGGCAAGGCCGGGCGGTTTGGCGGGTCCATCTCGGCCATTCTTTTCAATACGCCCGGTACGACGGCCGCTGCTGCCACGGTCATCGACGGGCATGCTCTGACCAAGAAAGGTCAGGCAGGGAAGGCCCTGAAAACCGCCACGACTGCGTCGGTCATCGGTGACTATATCGGTGAGTTCATGCTGATTTTCGGCGCGCTGACCATCGCGCAGCTGACCCGTGAACTGGGGCCGCCAGATTATTTTGCCATTTATGTCTGTGCCTTCCTGATCATCGGATCGGTGATCTCGGACTCGGTTCTCAAGGGCATCGCTTCGACTCTGTTCGGTGCAACGTTGGCGATGATCGGGCTGGATCCCATCACATCCGAGCCACGCTACAGCTTTGGAATGGTTGAACTGTATAACGGGTTCTCACTTGTACCTCTGCTGATTGGTATGTTCGTGATTTCCGAAGTGTTCGCGCAGGTTCAGGCCGCCCGGTCCGGACAATCGCATCATGACGAGATCGCCGCCCGCAAGCCCGAAGATGATCAGCTCAGCTGGGTCGAGTTCCTTCGCTGCCTGCCCTTCATAGGCCGTGGATCTGCCATCGGCGCACTGGTGGGTCTGATCCCCGGCGTCGGATCGGCTGTGGCCTGTTTCGTGGCTTATGGTTCATCCAAGGCCAAAGCCAAGAACAAGGACGAATGGGGCAAAGGCGCCATCGAAGGCGTGGCCGCGCCCGAAGCCGCCAACAACGCCGTGTCAGGACCATCCATGATCCCGCTTCTGGCGCTTGGCGTGCCCGGTTCGACCATCGCGGCGATGCTGATGGGTGTTTTCCTGATCCACGGCATTCAGGTAGGTCCGAAGATCTTCGAGACCTCGGGCGACATCGTCTATGGCCTGTTTGCCGCCGGCCTGATCGGCATTGCGCTGTATGGGTTGATCGGCTGGTTCCTGGGACCGCTGATCGGTCGCGTCATCGACAAGGTGCCGCAGCAGCTGATCTACCCGACCATTCTGGCTGTGGCCCTGATCTCAGCCTACACCGCGCGGTCTTCGATGTTCGACGTGCTGGTCGCCTGTATCTTTGGCCTGATTGGGTATTTCATGCGGACGCTGAACTTCAGCCCTGCCGCCGCGATCATCGCCTTTGTGCTGGCTCCTGGGGCCGAGCAGGCGCTGCGCCAGTCGGTTCTGCTGACCGACGACGGGTTTGGTATCTTCCTGCACCGCCCCGTGGCGCTGGTCTTCTTTGCCATCCCCGTAATCGCAATCGGTATTCGCATCATCGGCCGGATGCGCGCCCGCAAGGCCACCCGGACCGAGTTGCAGACCTGACAAACCCCTGCCCGAGCGCCTCAAAAGGGTGCTCGGGCAAAACAACAGGGATTCTGAGGATATGCTGGACGACACCAACTCTAATCTACAGCAATATCTGAACGCCCTGCGCGCAGATGGCTTTGGCGGCGATATCGCCGATGACGAGGCCGCTCGGCTGGTCGGGGCGACCGACAACAGCATCTATCACATCGAACCGCAGGCAATCCTGTTTCCCAAGGAAGCTACCGATGTGGTGCGGGCCGCGACACTTGCGGATCGGTTTGGCATCGCGTTGACCGCCCGTGGCGGCGGGACCGGCACCAACGGTCAGTCACTGAATGACGGCGTGGTGGTCGACATGTCGCGCCACATGACCGGCATCCTGTCGTTGAATACGGATGCGGGCACAGTCACGGTCGAACCCGGCGTGGTGCTGGATCAGCTCAACGCATATCTAAAGCCGCACGGCTATTTCTTTGCCCCCACAGTTTCCACGTCCTCTCGGGCGACAGTTGGCGGCATGTTCGCCACCGATGCCAGCGGCAAAGGCAGTCGGATCTATGGCCGCATGTCGGATCATGTCCTCGCCGCCGAAATCACTTTGGCCAATGGGCGTCGAGTTTCAGTCACCACTCACGGTAGTTTGGATGAAGAATTGAGTCGCACTGCGACTGCAATCCGCGCTGACCTGGACTCTCACGCTCAAGAGATCGCCCGCCGGTTTCCCGTCATGAACAGGGGCCTGACCGGCTATAATCTGGACGAGGCGCGCGGAAACGCGGGCGATCTCAACCTCATCAAACTACTGGCCGGGTCCGAGGGCACACTGGCCCTGACTACCCATCTGACACTGCACATCACGCCGATCCCAAAAACGCGCGCCCTGACGGTATTGGCCTATGACAACTGCGTCGCGGCACTGGACCACGTTCCATTTTTGGTCAAATCCGAACCAGCGGCGATCGAGTTTCTGGACGACAAAATCCTTGCCCTTGCCGCTGCCTCTCCGATGTGGAGCGAGGTGGAAAGTGTATTGGGCCAAATCGGCGAGGCCGGCGGTCTTCTGTTCGTGGAATTTACCGGCGACAGCAATGACGAAGTGCGCGCGGGTCAGGACCGTTTGGCCCATATTCTTGATCAGAACCTTATCCATCTCGCTGCTCAGGTGACCACCGCTGCTCCGACCGAGATGTCGGCGCTGTGGGAGATGCGCAAACGCGCGGTGGGTCTGTTGGCCGCGGTGGAAACCAGCCGAATAGGCCTGCCCTTTGTCGAGGACGCCGCTGTTCCACCGGAAAACCTGTCGGCCTTCGTTTCCGAGTTCGGTCAGTTGCTGGATTCCCGAGGTCTGACCTTCGGAATGTTCGGCCACGCAGATGTGGGCTGTGTCCACGTGCGCCCGATGTTGAACATGCGCGACCCGGCGGATCGGGATCAAATCCGCCCGATCTCGGACGCGGTGTCGGCGCTGTGCCAAAAACACGGCGGCCTGATCTGGGGCGAGCATGGCAAGGGAATGCGAGGAGAGTACGTCGAAACCTACGTGGGCCCCGACCTTTATTCGGTGATGCGCCGGATCAAGGCCGCTTTCGACCCCGACAACCGCCTGAACCCCGGCAAGCTGGTGACGGCAGATGCCAGCGAACTGACGGTGACGAGGCTGGATGACGTTCCGATACGCGGCGCACGAGACGCCCAGATTGACGAAACCGTCCATGCCGCATTTGACCGTGCTATTGCGTGCAACGGCAACGGTGCCTGCCATAACTGGGCGCCCGACGACCCGATGTGCCCGTCCTACAAGGTCACGCGTGACAAAGTGCAGGCCCCCAAGGGTCGCGCCAGCCTGTTTCGCGAATGGGCGGGGCTGCGTTCGACCGATCAGGATGTCGGGCCTGTGGAAGAGGCACTGAAATCCAGCCTGGACACCTGCTTGTCCTGCAAGTCCTGCACAGGTCAATGTCCGGTGCGGGTGGATATCCCGGCGATGAAATCCGCCTTTCTGCACGAGTATTTCAAATCCCGGGCGCGCCCTGCCCGTGACCTCCTGCTGCGTCATATGGAAGGGCTGTCGCTGATCCTGCGTAAGTTGCCGCGTCTGGCTAATCTGGCGCTTGGCAATCCGTTAACGCGCGCGGCTCTGAACCGTGGCTTTGGCCTGGTCGATATCCCGACTTATGCGCCGCTGACCGCCGAACAGGCGGTACACCAGGGCAAAGGACGTCTGATCGATCCCCTGAACCTGCCATCGGATTGGGGTCAGAGCCCGGTCGTGCTGGTTCTGGACAGTTTCACCGGCGCGTTCGACACCAATGTAATCGCACAATCGGCGACACTGCTGAACCGGCTTGGCTTCTCCGTCTGGTCCCTCCCCCCAGTAGCAAATGGTAAGGCGCGGCAAGTGCGTGGCATGTTGGACGCGTTTGAAGCGCAGCGCCACAAGACCGGCGCGCTGTTGTCACGGATCAAGATGGATGCACTACCTCTGATCAGCCTCGAACCCGCCGTTACCGATCTGCTGAACAAGGACTACAACCTGGGCAAACAAACCGTTCTCTCGCTGGACCGGTTCCTGTCCGAAAATCTGGACTTGCTGCCCCAATTGGCTGCCGAAGACACCCAGTTCACTCTGTTTTCTCATTGCACCGAGAAAACCGCCGACCCGGCAACACCCCGGCGTTGGCAAACGGTGTTTCGCCGCTTCGGGCTGACGCTTGAAATCGCCGACACCGGGTGCTGCGGCATGGCGGGCCTGTTCGGCCACGAAACCGAGCATCGCGACATGTCCCGTGATCTATTTGACTTGTCCTGGCGCGCGCCCTTGAAAACGGCCGATGCCGGAGCGCTGGCTACCGGGTTTTCCTGCCGGTCTCAGGCCGAACGCTTTGGCTCGGCCAAACCCGCACACCCCAGCGCTGCGCTTTTGGCGCGGCTTGAACCGAAACCTCAAAAAGAAACGAGGCTCTCATGACCGCCAACAACATGATCGTCCTGATGTCCGATGAACATGCTTCCAACATCATGGGTTGCGCCGGACATCCCTTCATCAAGACCCCCAATCTGGATCGGCTGGCAGCGCGGGGCACCCTGTTCGACAGCGCCTATACCAATGCACCGATCTGCGTGCCCGCACGAGCCAGCTTCGCCACCGGCAAATATGGCCATCAGACCGGCCATTGGGACAACGCCACCCCTTACACCGGCGAGCCGAAATCCTGGGGTCATTACCTGCAGAAAAACGGCAACCCGGTGGGGTCAATCGGTAAGTTGCATTACCGCAATGCATCCGATCCGGTCGGATTGGATTTCCAGCAGATTCCGATGCATCTGGTCAACGGCGTCGGAGACGTTCTGGGCTGCGTGCGTGAACCGATGCCGCGCCGCTGGAAAGCACGCGATCTGGCAGACAGCGCTGGCCCGGGCGAGACGTCGTACACCACCTATGACCGCAACATCACCGATGCGGCCTGCAACTGGATCGCGGAGCGCGGACGCGAACCGGCAGGCGACAAGCCTTGGACCGTGTTCATCTCGATGGTCGCGCCGCATTTCCCGCTGACCGCGCCGCAGGAGTTCTATGACCTGTACAAGGATATGGACCTCAAACCCTCGAAACCCGCGCGCGAGGATGACCACCCGTGGCTCAAGGCGTTGCGCCACTGCTTTGTCTACGACAACTTCAACGAAGAACGCACGCAGGCCGCGCTGACCGGGTATTTCGGTCTGGTCAGTTTCATGGATTCCAATGTGGGCCGCATTCTGGACGCGATCGAGGCGGCAGGGCTAAACGCCACGACCAACATCATCTACGTAAGCGACCACGGCGATAATATGGGCGAGCGCGGTATGTGGGGCAAATCCAACATGTACGAAGAAGCCGCGGCCATTCCGATGATCATGGCCGGACCGGATGTGCCGGGCGGAAAAGTCAGCAAGACACCGGTATCGTTGGCAGATGTCTTCCCCACGGTTCTGGAATGCGCCGGTCTGATTGCCGATGACCCCGAGCTGCCGGGCCGCTCGTTGTTCCAGATCGCTGCCGAAGACGATTGTCCCAACCGTGCCGTATTCTCAGAGTATCACGCCGCTGGTGCGATGTCCGGGGCTTTCATGATCCGCAAGGGGCCGTGGAAGTATATCTACTACACCGGTCTTGCACCGCAGCTGTTCAACCTGGACAAAGACCCCGAAGAGATCGACGATCTGGGCACCGCGCCCGACTTCGAGGCCATCCGCGCCGACTTGCATGCCGAGCTTCTCAAGGTCTGCGACCCGGACGCGGTGGACCGTCAGGCAAAGGCCGATCAGGCAGTGATCATCGCAAAACACGGCGGGGTCGAGGCGGTGCTGGAACGGGGCGGTTTCGGCGCGACACCAGCGCCTGGCGCGAAGGCAGACTTCGTCGCTTCGAAAGATGCCGCCACATGAGCGGGACCAATAGGCAGATCCCGGTTTGTGCGGGGCCCGATCCGACGCCAAAAGCGCCGCGATTGGCCATGCCACCGCTGGCTTGCGACTGTCACGCGCATGTGTTTGGGCCGGACGCGCAGTTTTCAATGGTGCCGGACCGGCTTTACACGCCGCCCGAAGCACCATTGGGCGCGTACGAGTATTTGCTGGCCACGCTGGGATTACAGCGCGCCGTCATTGTGCAGCCCAGTATTTATGGCACGGACAACCGGGTCACTCTGCAAGCGGCCGAGACGGATTTGACCAGATACCGAGCGGTGGTGGTCGTGGACAGCTCGACAACCGAAGCCCAGTTGCAAAGGATGCACGATCGGGGCGCGCGCGGCGTTCGGGCCAACCTGCTGTTCAGCGGTGAAAAGGCCATGGCCGAGGTTCGCACCATTGCCGACAGGATCGAACCGTTGGGATGGCACCTGCAGGTACTGCTGGATATCAGCACATTCCCCGACCCATACGCCTATTTTTCAACCCTTCCGGTGCAGACGGTCTTTGACCACATGGGCCATTTCCCTGTGGCAAAAGGGATCGCAACCGAGGGTTTTCAGGCTCTGTTGCGCCTGATGCACGAGGGCAAAGCCTGGACGAAACTGTCCGGCGCGTACCGGATCACCGGCCAGACTGCGCCGCCATATGAAGATGTCACACCCATCGCAAAGGCCTTGATTGCGGCGAACCCAGATCAGGTGGTCTATGGCACCGACTGGCCGCATCCGCACATTCCTGTGGCAATGCCAAATGACGGTGATCTGTTGGATCAACTGGCCGATTGGGCCCTTGATGCGACTGCAATCAAGGCAATACTGACAGACAACCCCGCCCGTCTTTATGGTTTTTGATCGTCGGTCCTGACATGCCTGAAGGTGCCGCGGATCACGCCGCGATCAAACAGCTCATGGCAGATGTCCAGCATCTCCTGCCGAACGGCTCGTGAAGCTGCGTTTAGTGGCTGGTTGCGTGGCCAAGCGAGATAGATGTCTCGGATCAGGTCGGGATTAACCAGCCGTTTTGCCGAAATCTCTCCGCGACGCCAAAGCGCGTCAAGGGATGGCCATGGCAGCACTCCGGACGTCACGCCGCTGCGAATGTAGCTTAGTCTCAACCGTGCGGATTCAGTCGTCACACGCAAATTAAGGGCACGTCCCTTCTTTTCCGCGACATCTTCAACGATTTCACGCACGGCATGTGTCTGCTGGCTCAGCACCAGCGGCACTGTAAACAGGGCTTCAACATCCACCGTCTCGGATCCCGAGCACGGTTTTTCGCCCGCGCGATGGCGCGATACCAGATACAAAGGTTCAGTATAGAGATGCAGATATTCAGCCCTGGTCGTTTTCTCACGAGTGGCCAGTATCCCTAGATCAACGCGACCGTTTTCGATCATCTCTTTCACGGTCAGCGCCAACTCTTCCATGATCCGAAGCTCGACCTCTGGGTACTTTTCGGCAACCCGTTCCAACAAAAGCGGCGCGACGTGGACACCCAGCATCGGCGGCAGAACAATCGAGACCTCACCGCGGGGCGTGTCCGCCTCTTTTCGTACATCGTCGGTCGCCTGCTTCAACTGCGCCACTATCTTGCGGGCATGATGATATAAAACCTCTCCCGCCTTGGTCGGCTTGACCCCGCGCGACGAGCGCACCAGCAATTCGGTCGTCAATTCCTCTTCCAGATTGGCGATGTGTTGGCTTAGCGCAGGCTGGGCGATATGCAAAACCCGCGCTGCGCTGGACACACTGCCCTGATCGACAATCGAAATGAAGTAGCGAAGTTGGCGAATATTCATCACACACTCGGGCAAGACCTGAAGACAAATCCATTATAGCTCGGCGACCAGCAGAAGAAAATGTGATTGCAGGTCAGCGCAGATCCTGCGCAAAGGACGACCGCATCTGTGCCGCCCAGACACCATTGATCCGAGTGACCACCCAAAGCGACCGGAATGAGACCAGTGGCTGGCCTGCCTTGTCGAACCGGTCCACCATCACGTCCAGATGAACTTTGTTTTCGTCGGATTGCAGTACATTCAGATGGCCCCATTCCGTGTGCCCCCAATCCCCCCCTGCCCGAGCGTGAAAATCGCCAAGATAGCTGTCAGGCGTATCCCAGATTTTGACCGTCTCGCCAGCCAGACGATAATGGGGGAAGTGAAGTGTTTCAGCGATGGCTTTCGGATCTCGTGCGTTCAAAGCCTCAACGTGGCGCCGCATGACTTCCATGGCTGACTGGACGGCATCTTCGGACATACTTTATTCCCTTGAAAAATAGGTGTTGCAACGCAATTCCAGTATATATCAAGCCTTTAACGTAACATAGGCCTCTTCGGCCTCTCAGCTGCAAGTTTTGCCGCTAACCCTCGCAAAAAATCGCAATATTGCCATCCAAACTGACCTGTCAGGTGTTGGAAACCACCTATTCAGGCAGCTTACAAAGCCGAGCGCCTAGTCACCGCAAATTCCGGACAAATCAAACAAAGAAACAAGCGATCAGATCGTGCTTTCTTCGCCGTTACTCTGTAGTGACAGTTGGTCCGAAATAACCTGTTTCAGACCGTCTACAGGTCACGCACCATTAGGTTTCGAACCGCATCTGGTGCGACTGTGCGCTTGCAGAGCTGAAGCCCCGGAATCTTGCCGCCAAAATCGCGAAATCAAGTCATCATATCCAAACCCCAAACCTAACCGTGCAGAACCGGAGGAGAGGCATTTATCTATCTGAATTAGATTGAGTGTTAGAGTATCAAGGCTACAAGTTGCCCGCATCGTTCAGCATTGGTGGCGCAAGAATTTGGGGGAAAGTGACGTGTTTGAGTTTTACAACGCAATCTGGAAAACAACTGGACGCCATCAAATAGTGAACATACTGCTTTCGCTTTCAATTGCCGCGTTAGCCGCTTTTCCTTTGAATTATCAGAAGAATATCGTGAACGGGCTGACCGAAAAAGACATAGACCCCGGCCAGCTTCTAGTGCTTGGCGCAGCAATGGGTGGTGTCATACTTCTGAGCCTCGCACTGAAATGGATACTGGGATATCTTTCAAGTGTTCTGGGCGAGGATATGATCCGCAAGCTACGCAAACGCATTTGCGTTCTGTCGCGCGAACGTCCAGCAGGGTCCGATAAAATTGCCTACGGCGCAAAGGCGACAATGGTGTCGGCGGAAGCCGAACAAGTGGGAAAATTCACGGGAAGTGCCTTGTCCGAACCACTCGTTCAGGCCGGAACTCTTGTCGTGGTCGTGGGTTATATTGCTGCCAATCAACCGTCTCTGGGGTTGATCGCGATTGGTATGATCGTACCTCAGATCTTTATTGTCCTCATCGTTCAGACCCGCGTGAACTCGCTGGTCTCGGATCGTGTACACACACTGCGCGATGCCACAAACATGCTCGTAGATGCAGATCGGTCGGCTGCGGAAATAACGCCCCGCTTTGACCAAATCTACGAGACACGCTCTCGAATTTTTGTTTGGAAATTATCCTCTAAATTTGTTCTCAGCGCGATTAATGGAACCGGAACGGTAGGGGTTCTTGTCGTCGGTGGTTGGCAGGTTCTCGAGGGCAATACCGATGTCGGCACCGTCGTTGCCGCGACAGTTGGCTTGACCCGTCTTCAGGGGCCGACGAGGCAGTTGATTGCGTTCTATCGACAAGTCAGCGCGACCGCTGTGAAATTTGACCTTCTGCGTGAAGCAGGCGTCGACATGTGTGACGCCGCCGCTTGAGCTTTGCGCGCGTGTTTGAGGCTAGTCGTTTGTTATAAAGGTACTTTCATATGACGAATGAAGCCGGTTTTGTCTTTGTTCTGATCGCCGTCGCCGGCGTATAAATGGCAAGAAATATGGTTCGCCATGACTTTGCCGCCTTGATGGTTGTTCTTGCGCTTCGTAGCTATCTGCATAGGCACTCGCGGTGACCTAAACGGATGGTTGCGTAGGGCACAAAGAGACAGCCGAGGCACACCGCAGTGAATGGCGGGCAGGAGCCGACTTCCCCCCTTCCTGCACGCCACATGCACAGGCGGTTGCCATAGGACATCGCCGCGCTCATCAGGAAGAAGTTGGGGCATAGCTTCCGTCTTGACGGTGCACTTCGCGGCCGCTGAGCGGCGGATTGAAGACGCAGACAAGCCGCAGGTCAGCGTCCGTCGCCCGCACTAAGTGACGGTCATGCCGATCCAGAGCGTAGAGGGTAAACGGCTCAAGAGAATGCCAGATTTCATCGTCAGCCGCCCTGATCTGACCCTTGCCCTCAATACAATAACACGCCTCTAAGTGGTGGGTGTATTCAAGCTCAAGCTCCGCACCCTTTTTTATGATCGTATCCGTGAGCGAAAAGCCCAGACCATCAGACGCCAGCAATAACCGCCTGCTGTTCCACCCCGGCCCAGAAACGTCCCTATCCGTTCCAAGGATGTCCTTAAGTTCCTTAATGATCATACTGCACCGCCTCGTTCCTATCTTACCGCGCGGTTCATTCCGCCGTCGGACAGTATACTCTGACTGTTAATATATCGAGCTCCATCGCTGGCGAGAAACACGCACGCCTGTCCGATTTCCTCGAATGTTGCAGGCCGCTGCGCCGGGACCTCCAAGCGGGCAGGTTCACGTTTTCACAGAACCCGGGGAGCAAGTTGTTCATGCGAATGCTGTGCCGCGCATAACGATCCCCGTATAGCTTTGAGAATCTGTGCAGCGCGCCGCGAAAAATACTCATGGTATAGGGCGCACGTGGTTCGACTGCATTCATGGACGAGATGTTTACGAAAGCACCCCCGCCTTGTTCGATCAGTATGGGCGTGACGATGCGAGCAATCTTCACAACGTTCAAAACGTACATGTCCAAGTTTTCGTGCCACAACTCGTCACTGAGTTCCAAAAGCGGCCCGTCAAAGTCAGGATCGATGCCTACTGTTTTTGATGGCCTCAGGCACCCCTCCACCGTGACCCATATTGCTGACGATTGCATCAATCCATCCGTACTTGCTCATGGTGTCGTCGATCATTGCCTGCAAATCATCGACATCCAGCACAGAGCCCCGGCGGCCAATGCCCCCAAGCTCCTCTGCCAGTTCAACTGAGCGATTGGAGGGGGACATCAGTGAGACCTTATAGCCTGCCTTTGCCATCTCAATGGTGCAACCCCGGCCAATTCCCTGACCATTTCCGGTCATCAGAGCGACTTTGATATCGGGCATGGCATCTCCTTTCCACAGGTGCAAAGTGTGTGAAATCTATCGAGTAGAAGTCAGTGTAACCTCACGGATTGGGTGGCGCCTATCGAGTTTTCTGGACATTGCTGTCAGGTTTTCTCACATGGTAGAAAACCTCAGACATCTTAGGGCGCTTCAGGCCTTTGATGAAACCGCAACCCACTCAAGCCTCACCAAGGCAGCGGATGTTCTGAACGTCACCCACGAGGCAATCAGTCGGCAAATCAAGTTGCTGGAACTGCATCTTGGCGTGACGCTCTTTCATCGCTGTCCCAATGGCGTTGAACTGACCAAGGCCGGGGAACGACTGTCTCAGTTAACACGCGAGGCTTTTTCGGCACTGCAATTGGGCGTGATGGAGGTAAAGCGATTACATCACCGCCAGTCGATTACAGTGTCCTTGTCCACATCACTGGCACTCAGATGGCTTGTCCCGTTACTGAGTTCGTTTCAGCAAAAGAATCCGGGTATCGCATTATTGCTTGATACGAACGATACCTATGCAAATTTCAACACATCCGAGGTCGAAGTCGCTCTGCGGTTTGGAGAGCCCGGCTGGGACGGATTGTATCATGAGCAAATAAGGCGCGAGGAATTGATTGTCGTAGCCGCGCCGTCCTTTATTAAAAATACACATTCACCAATGCGCGCTGAAGACGTGGCTGATCTCCTATTGTTGCACGATGCTTTCAACGTCGGCTGGGAAAGCTGGGCGACGCAGGTCGGGCTGGGTGCTGATCGGATCAATTCACAAAACATCAAATTTGTGGACAGTGCCGTTCTTTTGGAGGCCGCGATTGACGGACAAGGCGTGGCGTTGGCAAGACACCTATTGGCGGAGAGGGACCTAAAACTCGGTCGGCTGATCCGTTTGGGTGAAAGCAGTATTCCGCTGGATCGCGGACTATACTTCGTCTGCCGACCTGGCGACCAGGAGCGGGTCTCGGTGAGAATTTTCAAGAAGTGGCTCATGGCGATTTGAGCTTTGGGCTCCAATCGACGACCTGCGAAAGCGGTCGTTGGAACACTTGCCGCCAAAGGCAGTCGGATGCGCTCCCCTACGAGCCCATTGCCGCCCCTGATCCCAATTCCATCTTTCACTCATTGAGCAAACCGCACATTCCGGACGTTCAGAGCCAGGCGGCAAATGGCAGGTGAGCGGGACAAAGCTGCCGTCCACTCAGCGCAAGGCAATGCCCGCACCCGGCCTACAGCGGACACTTCAGATCTGCGGTTCGAATGGAGAGCCGACCTTTGTTGCGCACACAGACCAAATTGAACGCCGGCAAGTAAGCCGACATTCAAAGGGTGGGTGTCTCAGGATCTTAGCTGCGCTACCGCAAGTCGGTTCTACATCCAATCCAAACAGAAATTAGAGAACCATCGATCGGGAGATTTATCGCGGAGAAGATTGTAGACTCTAGTAACTCAAGGTTTGTGGAGCCAATATTGGCACCTGAAGCAAGCGAGAAGACTATGTGGTTGCCCAGTCTTCGCTTGGCCTACAGTGTTGTTGGGAAAATCTCCAACCGAAAAAGGAGCACCTATGTCTCGACTTTCAGAACGCAGAGACTTTGCCACCGAAGTCTGCGAGGAGGCTGGGCTACTTGCCAAAAAGTTCTTTGCAGATCGGGTCAATCTTATAGTTGATCAAAAAGGCGCTCAGGACTGGGTGAGCGAGGCGGACAAGAACGTCGAGACTTTCATTCGTCAAAGGATCGCGGAGGCGTGGCCCAACGATGGCGTATACGGTGAAGAGCATGGCGCGGTTGCGGGAGAGAGTGGCTTTGACTGGGTTATTGATCCAATTGATGGGACCACGAATTTCGTGAACGGTATTCCTGCATGGACCATTGTTCTGGCTGGTGTCACTGAGGGTCAAACGGAGATTGGTGTGATCCACGATCCAAACGTGGATGAAACTTTTGTCGCAACTCGCGGAGAAACTGCGACACTTAACGGATCACCGATAAGCGTCGCGTTAGGAGTGCCGTTGCAAGATGGAACAGTGGCTGTGGGATACTCGAACCGGATTGAGAGCCGTCATGTCTTACCTGTTATCGAGG
This sequence comes from Ruegeria sp. BF12, assembly GCF_056538705.1. Taxonomy (NCBI): domain Bacteria; kingdom Pseudomonadati; phylum Pseudomonadota; class Alphaproteobacteria; order Rhodobacterales; family Roseobacteraceae; genus Ruegeria; species Ruegeria sp. BF12. The sequence continues at coordinate 22,991 of NZ_JBQFTP010000025.1, forward strand.
ATCTGATCGAGCACGGGGCGATGTTTCACAGAAACGCCAGCGGAGCGCTTTCATTGGCTTACGTCGCTGCCGGGCGCCTTTTGGGTTACGTGGAGGAGCACATGAATGCATGGGATTGTCTGGCTGGGCAATTGCTGGTCTCGGAAGCGGGTGGCGTTGTCGAGGATCAGGACGTTGATGAGATGATCCGAGACGGCGGGCGCGTGATCGTGGGGACACCAGATGTGTTCGAGACGTTGCGTGAGATCGCAGAGAACGCTTGGAACGCTTAGCTCCTACGTCAAAGAGACCCAACATGAATCAGGCTTGAGCGTAGCTAAATCTGCCTGCCAGAAATGGCCTTGTGAGGGTTGGTCGTGCTTGCGGTCTATCGAACAATTCGAGAGTGCGCACCAAAGCAATGTGCCCACTGCTCCGTGCGTCACAATTGCAAGATCCCCGGCATCATGCGACCGGATAATCTTAGTGACTGTCCGATGAATGCGTATCTGTGCTTCGATCGCTGGTTCCCAACCGCGATAGCTACTTTCCGGCTGAGCAAAGAAAGCATCGGCCGCGGCTTCGAAATCTTTCAGCGGCAAGTAACCGGTTGCGCTGCGGTCATTCTCACCAAGATCCAAGTTGCATTTCACGGATAGCTTTCGTGGTGCAGCAAGAATCTCGCCTGTTTCGCGGGCCTTCCGCTCGTCGCTGGTCCATATCTGAGTGACGTTGGACAAGATTCCACTGGATGCAAATTCAGTAGCGCGCTTACGGCCCACAGCATTCAAGCCCCACTCAGTTATCGGGACGGCCGGATCGATAGAGACCTCAGGGTGAGTGATGATAATGAGTTTCGGCATTTAATCCGGCAGAAGAACGGGCCCTTTGTCAGCAAAACCCACTCTGATTTCGGTGCCGGGATCAAGCGGCGCATCGACGTCATCGTGTACGGCAAAAACCTGACCGAATGTACCGATCAGCGTATATTCCATTCGAACGCCAACATAGGTCGCCTTAGCCACCGTGGCTGGAATTCCCTGACCTGAACCGATCACCAGACGTGAGGGTCGCACTGCAATGGTTGCGGTCCCTTCGGACAAACCGCGGCGGGGCAGCGTGTGGCGGTAGCCTTCTATTTCTATCGTTGCCGCGTCGCCATTGATTTCGACGATTTGGCAATCCAATAGGTTTGCCTCACCTATGAAATCGGCGACAAAACGATCGTTCGGGGCATCGTAAAGCTGGCGTGGTGTGCCCATTTGGGCGATCGCTGCGTTGCGCATAACGACAATTTCATCCGAGACTGCCAGTGCCTCCTCCTGATCGTGGGTCACGTAAACAACTGTCAAACCAAGATCTTGCTGGATTGCCCGAATATCCTCTCGCACCTGACGGCGAAGCTTGGCATCGAGATTGGACAGCGGCTCGTCGAACAGCAGAACCTGCGGCTCAAGAACCAGCGCGCGGGCGACGGCAACACGTTGTTGTTGGCCCCCTGACAGTTCCGAGGGAAGACGGTTGTCGAACCCCTGCAGGCCAACCAGTTCCAATCCATACAGAGCGCGGCTGCGGGCTTCGTCCTTTGCAAAGCCTGAGAATGTGAGGCCATACATCACGTTTTCCAGCACGCTCATGTGAGGGAAAAGCGCGTATGACTGGAAAACCATGGATACGTCGCGGTCGGTGGCAGGCAATTTGGTCACGTCCTGATCACCAATTAGGATCTTGCCGGAGCTTGCCATTTCCAACCCGGCAATCATGCGCAGAGTCGTTGTTTTCCCACAGCCTGACGGACCAAGCAGTGTGACGAGTTTTCCTGCATCGACATGCAGGTTGATGTTGTCGACGGCGACGACGTCTTTACCGAATACTTTCGACACGTTCTCAAAGCGCACCGGGGCGGCCTTGGAACCGATTTTGGCGTCGGTCATCGCGATGCCTCCGTTCCGTGTTGCGTGCGTCGACCAATCTGGACCCGGCCAACGAGTAGTTGCAGTAAACCGACCGCCGCGAGCATCACAAAGATCAGCGTCGTCGAATAGGCGATCGCAAGGCCATAGTCATTATTCTCGACCCGACCGATAATGTAGCTGGTCGCCATGTCGTATTCTGCGCTGACCAGAAAGATGACAGCCGAGATCGCCGTCATGGCACGGACAAAACTGTAAACAAGCGCAGCAAGTATCGCAGGGCGCAATAGCGGCAGGATGACGCTTCGGAACGTCTGCCACGAGTTTGCACCAAGGGTCAGCGAGGATTCATCAAGGCTGCGGTCAAGCTGCGACATGCTCGCGATCCCCGCACGAACGCCAACCGGCATATTACGGAAGATGAAGCTGACAACAAGTATGACACCCGTACCAGTGATTTCGATTGGCGGAACGTTGAAGGCCAGAATGTAGCTAACGCCAATTACAGTGCCGGGGATGGCGAAGGACAGCATGGTGCCGAATTCAAAGGCGTTCTTGCCCGCAAAGCTCTGTCTGGTCAGCAAATAGGCCGTTACCAGCCCAACGGCGGCGGTTAATGGCGCTGCAATGGCGGCGATAGTGATAGTGGTCCAGAAACTGTCCCAAGCGGCCCCGGTCCAGCGTATGCCCTCTTCTTCAAAACGGACTGAGAACGCGGTGATGTAGTGCTTGATTGTCAGCGAGTTATCGACCCCCCACAACTCCACCACACTGCCGTAAATGATCATCGCATAAACAACAATTGTGAACAGCGCCCAGCCCAGAGCAATGAGCAGCACAGGAACCGAGAGACCAGTCGGCATCAGCGGATGCACCCCAGCATCCCCTTTGCCAGTGACTGTTGTATAGCTTTTCTTCCCCAGCCAAACACGCTGCGCATAAAAGGCGGAAAGAGTAAAGAACAGCAGCACCATGGCCAGAACTGCGGCCCTGCCTTGATCGTATTGAGCGCCAACGATGGCAAAGAATATTTCGGTCGAAAGCACGTCGAAATTGCCGCCCAGTACAAGTGGGTTGCCAAAATCGGCCATGCTTTCGATGAAGCCCAGAAGAAACGCGTTCGCAAGACCGGGCCGCATCAGGGGCAAGGAAACCGTCTTGAAAGTCTGCCATCTGCTGGCGCGGAGCGTTTGGGCCGCTTCTTCCATCGACGGAGAGACGCCCTCAACCACACCGATCAGAACAAGAAACGCAATTGGCGTGAACGCGAGTGTCTGCGCGATCAAGATGCCTGGCATTCCATAAAGCCAGCGTGTCGGCTGGGTGCCGAAAAGTTCGGCAAAGAACCGGGTGACCGACCCGGACAGGCCAAAAAGCAAGATAAGCGCCAGGCCGATCACGAAAGGCGGGGTGATTATTGGCAGAACGGTCAGAGCTCGCAGCGCGCGTTTATGGCGAAAGCCTGAGCGCGTCACGACCAGTGCAAAGCAAAGCCCCAGGACCGTGGTGATGACGCCAACTAAGATGGCTAGGAACAGTGAATTCCAAGCGGCACCACAACGCGCGCCCTGAAAACACCCCAAACCCCACAGTCGATCATCGAAAAACTTCGAGAAGAATACCGCGATGGAGTACGCGCCTTCTTCGGTGATGAAGGCAGCGAATAGCATCTTCGCGATGGGAAAAAAGACAAAAGCGGTGACAATTGTAATAATGCCACCGATGGCGCTTACGACAAAGACGTCACCGTTAATGGCACCCCTTGCCGCGATCCCCTGAGTAAGCAGGAACAGATAGCTTGAGGCACATATCATCGCGCCGTAACCCATTCCGAACTGACGGTCGCCGAGTTCGCCAAACATCGCCTCCAACCAATGGAAGTTGAAGCCTCTGATGCCAATGCTGAACCCCTGAGCGATCAGCCAGCCAAAGCCAAGCGCCCCTGACAGGATCAGTATTCTGGCGTAAAGTGAATCAGATTTGGGGCACTTCAACACAATAAGCGGCAGGGCGAGTGCGATCAGGAGCGGAGCGAGCCAAAGTTTTTCACCCTGTCCAATCAGAAACGCAGCGGGGGCATAATCCTCATCGAATGGGTAGCCGTCCAAAAGCCACTCGAACGACCAAAGGCCACCGTCGACCATATACCAAGGCAACAGGCAGAATCCGACCCACCCGGCCGTGATCCAGAAGATCAGGACCGGATGGGTCGTTTTTGAAGTCCGGTCAGTCATTTACTGCGGCAGAGTCGAAACCTCTTCGTCCCATTTCTGCAACAGACGCTTCCGTTCGTCTGACGAACCATACTTTTTGAAGTCATAGTCAATCAGCTTGATCTGACTCATGTCTGGCGCGCTATCCGAAGTTTCCGCGCTCTTATTCGAAGGTACCTGAAACGCGTTGACCTGAAGAGCAAGGTTCTGGGCTTCGGGTGAAAGTGCCCAGTCATAGAACTTTTTCGCTTCTTCTTCGTTGCGGGCCCCTTCAATAATCGACATCGAGCCAATTTCGTATCCTGTGCCCTCGCACGGTGCGACGACCTTAATCGGGAAACCTGAAACGGCCTGCTTCACAGCGTCATGCATGAAGACGATACCAATGGTGTTCTCACCTCGACCGGCGGCCTTGATCGGCGCAGAACCAGACTTGGTATATTGGTTGATGTTCGAATGCAGACCTTTCATGAACTCAAAGCCTTCATCTTCGCCAAAGATCTGCACCATCGATGCCAGCGTGGTATAGGCCGTACCTGATGAGTTCGGGTTCGCCATCTGAACGTGGCCCTTGTATTCGGGCTTCAGCAGGTCTTTCCAACAGGCTGGTTCGGGTAGGTTATTGGCAGCGATGAGATCGGCATTGTAGCCATAACCGAGTGCGCCTGAATAGATGCCGATCGTCTTGTTGCCCGCGCTTTCTGCTTGGGATATCGCCCAATCATGAAGCTGGTCGCGCACTGGCGACATGTATTCCATCGTCAAGCCTTCTTCGGCGGCCTGCAAATGCGGATCACCCGTACCGCCCCACCAAACGTCTCCTTTCGGGTTCGAGCTTTCGGCGCGGATTTGTGCAAAGGTTTCACCTGATGACTTCCGGGTCATGTTGACGTCGATGCCCGTCGCGTCTTCAAAGCTGCGCGCCATGAGTTGGCACCAATCTTCTTGCGCCGAACAATAGAGTGTCAGCTTATCGGCCTGTGCCGCCGACAGTGACGCAGCCAGGGCAATCACCGATCCAACTGCAGTGGATGTCAATTTCCTCATTTTTTCCTCCCTTTGAGCTTAGTGCGTCCGGGTTTCCCGGTTCTTTCATGCCCTTCCTCATGCAGCCTTTCGAAGTTTCTTTATGACAATTTTGACTTCTGGATCGTCCGTTAGATTATGCAGCAAATCAGACAGGTCTTTTTCTTCGACCAGCTTTGCGGCTTTTGTCGGTGAAAACCAGTGACGCGTTCGTTCACCTTCTTCCTTCCAGCGTCGCTTCAACTTTTCGACGACCAGAGGATAAAGGGTAACGCGGCAGCGAACGCTGCTTCGCCCCTCGTATCGTTTATCATAGAAAAAATGACCGATTGGCCGTTTCGATATGGTGCCGACTGCGCCTGCTTCTTCCTGAGCTTCTATTTCTGCTGCATGCCATGGCTTTTTGCCATCCATTAGCCATCCCTTTGGGATAACCCACCGGCCGGTATCCCGCGAAGTGACCATCAGAACACGCAACTTGCCAGTCTTGTCCCAGCGCATCGGAAGCGCCGCAATCTGATCTGCTGTTTCGCTGTCGCTCATTCTGTCCCTCAATGCCGCACGATCAAAAAACAAAAGGAAGCTGTCTTATTAGCAAGTTGGCCAGTTAAAACACTCCCTCGATTTTGCTTCTGAATTTGATCAGCCTGTGCATCTTTTGCTCTGCGCTTTGAAACACTTGGAATTTCTCGAATTCTCACAACCTTCCGAGGGTTATGCAACAAAAATTATTGCAAAATGCCCGAAATCCCACAAAGGTAGATTTCGAAACCTAGTCGGGTTGTCGGATGTCCAAAACCAAAACGCGCGGCAAAATGTTTGAAAAGAACCAGAGCCGGGTCAAGAAATCCGATCGGCGCCAACAGATACTGTTGGAGTTGAAGCTGCGCCCGCACGTTCGCATCAACGAACTGGCACAGCGGTTTAACGTCTCTAACGAGACGGTGCGCAGGGATTTCGACGCCCTGTCGAACGACGGTTTGATCGCGCGTGCACACGGGGGGGCGTCAGCCCCTGCGCAAGGACACTTTCCAGGCTTGGATGAACGGACAAACGCACAGGTTGAGGAACGTGAGCGGATAGGTGTTAGCGCGGCAGAACTAATTCAGGGCGGTGAAACGGTCATGATTGACTCCGGTTCAACCACCATCGAGATGGCACGTGCACTGGCTTATCTCGGCACCCACTGCACGGTGATCACCAATTCAATTCCAGTTGCGATGACCCTTGGCCATGGAGCTGCGCAAGTCCTGTTATGCCCAGGGGAATACTTGGCAACTGAATCTGCAACGATCGGAACCGAGACGCTGGAATTTCTGTCCCGTTTCAATGTCGACAGGTGCATGATCGGTTCCTCAGGGTTCTCAACCGAAGGTCCTTCAGAGACAGTGCAGGGTTTTGCTGCAGTAAAAAGGATGATGCTGACACGTGCCGAGAAGCGGCATCTTCTTATTGCTTCCGGCAAGTTCGGTCGCAAAGGCCTGTCTCAAGTGGGCGACCTTAGCGGCCTGGACTCCATAGTTACCGACAAAAAACCAACAGGAGAATTGCGGAACGCTATTGAGGGCGCCGAGGTCGATGTTCTCGTCGCCGGGTAGGCATGCCATGATTGATTGACAGCGGATCGAAAAAAGGGCCGCGCATAACTGGGAGGAAAACATGAAGGTCGATTTCAAACTATTGGTTGGGGCATCCGCAATTGCGCTCATGTCGCTGAGTGGGACGGTGTCGGCGCAGGATTGTCCGCGCGGTGATTTGGACGAGCGTTTTTGTGACGCCGACGGAGATCTGATCGCGGATATTCCTACTGATCCTAGTGAGTGGATTGATCCCGACACGTTGATATTTGCTTATACTCCGGTCGAGGACCCGGCGGTTTATCGGGACGCATGGGTGGAATTCATCGACCATCTTGAAGAAGTTACCGGTAAAAAGGCCGAGATATTTCCGGTTCAATCGAACGCAGCACAGATCGAAGCTATGCGGTCCGGCCGTTTGCATATCTCTGGTTTCAATACTGGATCGAACCCGCTGGCTGTAAACTGCGCGGGGTTCCGGCCATTCACGATCATGGCTTCGGAAGACGGACATTTCGGCTATGAGATGGAGTTGATTACTTTTCCGGGATCAGGGGTCGAGGCGGTCGAAGACATTAAGGGCGGTAAGCTTGCATTCTCGTCACCTACGTCAAATTCTGGGTTCAAGGCACCCTCCGCCATCCTGAAGGGCGACTATGACATGGTTGCGGATCGTGATTTTGAACCGGTCTTCTCGGGTAAGCACGACAACACGGTGCTGGGCGTTGCAAATAAAGATTATCCTGCAGGTGCGGTGGCCAATTCTGTCATGAAACGGATGATCGCTAGGGACGTGATCGATGCCGATCAGGTCGTGTCTATCTACAAATCGCAGACCTTCCCAACCACTGGCTTTGGTACCGTTTACAACCTTCCGCCTGATCTTCAGGACAAAATCAGAGAAGCGTTTTTCACATTCGACTGGGAAGGAACAGCACTTCAAGCAGAGTTCTCTAAGTCCAACGAGGCTCAGTTTATTGAAATGAACTACAAAGATTTCTGGGATGTCATTCGCAAGATCGACGCAGCAAATGGCGTTTCCTACGCTTGCCAGTGACACACGGATAATCGGCGGGCCTGAACGGCCCGCCTACAGCCTATACAGGGACAATTTATGCTGCGTCTTCAGGAGCTAACAAAAACATACAAGACCGGGGATCAGGCGCTGAAAGCGGTTGATTTGGAGGTTCCCAAGGGGCAGGTGCTTGCGTTGATTGGTCCTTCAGGCGCGGGCAAATCGACCATGATCCGGTGCATTAACCGGTTGGTTGAACCCACAAGCGGTGGTGTCCTTTTGGGTGACGTGGACCTGACCAAACTCGGATCGGGCTCTTTGCGTAAAGCGCGCCGCGAAATGGGCATGATCTTTCAGGAATATGCCTTGGTCGAACGCCTCACGGTGATGGAAAACGTGTTGTCGGGACGGCTGGGATATGTTGGGTTCTGGCGCAGCTTTCTGCGGCGGTATCCGCAATCGGATATCGACGAGGCCTTCCGCCTGCTTGATCGGGTGGGGCTTTTACATATGGCCGACAAACGGGCGGATGAACTGTCGGGTGGTCAACGCCAAAGGGTCGGCATCTGCCGCGCCTTGATTCAAAACCCGAAACTGTTGCTGGTCGATGAGCCGACTGCATCGCTGGACCCAAAGACCAGTCGCCAGATTATGCGCCTGATCACCGAGCTGTGTCAGGAACGCGGACTGGCGGCCATTATCAATATCCATGATGTGGCGCTTGCCCAAATGTTCGTTCCGCGCGTCGTGGGCCTCCGCTTTGGCGAAATCGTCTATGATGGTCTTCCAACAGGCCTTACCCCCGAGAAGTTGACCGAGATCTATGGGGAGGAAGACTGGGAAGCGACCATCGAAAGAGTCGACGAAGATGAAGATGTCGAGGCTGCGGAATGAGCCATCGAGAACTGGATGACATGCTTGGAAAAGGCTGGCGTAAGCCTGCCTTTGTCAAAAACCCATTGCTCCGTTGGGCATTGATCCTTGGCTTTCTCGCCTACCTGATTGCGGCCTTCATGACCATCGATGTTGACTGGGGGCGGGTCTATGAAGGGCTGGACCGGGGATGGGCGTTTGTACTCGCGTTTACCAGCCCGGACTTCATTTCGCGGTGGTCAGATATTTGGAGCGGCCTTCTGGAGAGTATCGTGATGACCGTGGCCGCGTCGGTCGTGGGCATCCTGATTTCAATCCCGATTGGATTGGGAGCAGCACGCAATATCGCCCCACTGCCAATCTACATGATTTGTCGAGGCATTGTCGCGATAAGCCGGGCTTTGCAAGAGATCATCGTCGCCATTCTGCTCGTGGCTATCTTCGGTTTTGGTCCGCTGGCCGGATTTCTGACGCTTTCCTTCGCCACCATCGGGTTTCTGTCCAAACTTCTGGCCGAAGATATCGAAGCCATGGACAAGGTGCAGGCCGAGGCGATCAAAGCCTCAGGCGCACGTTGGCCACAATGGATCAACTATGGCGTTCAGCCACAGGTGATGCCGCGACTTGTGGGGCTTTCCATGTATCGGATTGACATCAATTTCCGAGAAAGCGCAATTCTTGGGCTCGTGGGGGCAGGCGGTATCGGGGCAACATTGAACACTGCGTTTGATCGTTATGAATACGACACAGCAGCTGCCATTCTAATCCTTATCATCGGGATCGTCATGGCACTTGAATACCTTTCGGGAATTATCCGGGCGAGGGTTCAGTAATGCCGGTGCTTGAACGCGACGATACGCAAATCTGGCGTCGGCGGACGACGGGCCAGAGTCTGGTTCGCTGGTTCGGCTGGCTGTTGGGCGTGGCGATATTTGTTTACTGCTGGCAACTCATATCGGAATCGACGACTTGGTTTTTCGTCTGGGATGCGCCCCGCATCGCCAACGATATCTGGACCCGTGCAACGCCTCCTAAGTGGGACTACATCACCCAACTGGGCCGCCCGATTTGGGATACTCTGAACATCGCTACATTGGGTACGATCATCGCCCTGTGCATGGCAGTGCCGGTTGCCTTTTTGGCGGCCCGCAACACCACGCCATCGGCCTTGTTCATCCGGCCCATTGCCCTGTTGGTCATCGTTTCGACCCGCTCAATCAACTCGTTGATCTGGGCGCTTCTTCTGATTGCGATTATTGGTCCCGGCGTCTTTGCCGGTGTCATAGCAATCGCCATCCGTTCCATCGGGTTTTGCGCAAAGCTTCTTTACGAAGCGATTGAGGAAATTGATCACACGCAGGTCGAAGCAATCACGGCGACCGGAGCTTCACGCTGGCAGGTCATGGCTTACGGAATCGTTCCGCAAATCCTGCCCGCTTTCGCCGGCATTGCCGTCTTCCGTTGGGATATCAACATCCGCGAATCCACGGTGCTCGGGCTGGTTGGAGCCGGGGGTATCGGGTTGCAATTGTCGGCTTCGCTCAACGTACTGGCTTGGCCGCAAGTTAGTCTGATCCTGATTGTAATTCTTGTTGCGGTCATGATCAGTGAATGGGTTTCGGCGAAAGTAAGAGGGGCCATCATTTGACCGGTTTCTCTGCGCAAGAGGCATTTGACGCCTACGAGGCTGTAAGACATCGCCTTCCGCAAACCAGATATATTGAAGTGAGCTATCGTCGGGCGGACACACTGGAGGACATAGCTCACGAGTTTGACGTGTTCCTCCTCGATGCCTTCGGGGTTCTCAATATTGGTGATACGGCAATCCCAGATACACCAGATCGGGTCAGGTCGCTGACAGCCGCCGGCAAACGTGTTCTGGTCGTATCGAATGCCGCAGGGTTTCCCCACGCAACTCTTATCGAGAAATACAATAGGCTTGGTTACAACTTCGCGCCACAAGACGTGATCACCAGTCGGGCCACGTTGTTGTCTGAACTAAACGGCCAAAGTGAGTTACATTGGGGATTGATGGCAACTCCAAGTGCCGGCCTTCGCGATCTGGAGGAATTGAAACTATCCTATCTGGAGGATGACCCGAAGCCCTACGAAACCGTCGACGGATTTTTGATGATTGGGTCAGCTGTTTGGAATGAAACGCGACAAGCCATGTTAGAGGCCGCTTTGCTGGAACGTCCCCGCCCGGTATTGGTCGGCAATCCTGACATTGTCGCTCCGCGCGAGTACGGTTTCTCTAAGGAACCCGGTCTTTATGCGCACCGGCTAGCAGACCGGACAGGCGTCCCCCCTCAGTTCTTTGGAAAACCTTTCGCCAACATCTATAATCTTGCATTCAATCGTCTGGGGCACATCGACAAGTCCCGGGTTCTGATGGTTGGCGACAGCCTGCACACCGACATTCTAGGTGCACGAAAGGCTGGCATAGCTTCCGCGCTCATCTCTGGATTCGGTTTCTTCGCAGGGCATGATGTTGAAGCAGCGATCATGAAGGCAGGGATAGTACCGAACTTTGTTTTAAACCGGCCTTGATATTAGGGCGTTCCGCTTGGATACGTCTTTCTGTTTACTCGAATGTCGGTTGATCCTGCGTTGCGAACATGCCGACCATGTGAACGAAGCGCCGCGCGTGAACGGCAGCTTTGGAGAACCCTCCGCAACAAATGAACTCTGAACTCATGTCCGGCTTGGGCCGCATTCCGAACTATGCAAAGCCCGCTTTCTGCGCATAGCCGTCGTCGGTTGAACGCGCCGCATCGTTCACTAAGGGCTCGAACCAGTCATTCGCTGCGCGGGTTCAGGCTGGTAGTTTGAGCCCCAACCGGACATTCCAGCTAATGGATCTCACCATCAAACCGTGGGAGCAAACGCCTAGACACTCAGACAGCAGTATTTGAGTTCGAGATAGTCTTCGATCCCGTACTTTGATCCTTCACGTCCCAGTCCACTTTCCTTGATGCCACCAAATGGTGCCACTTCGGTAGAGATCAGGCCGGTGTTCACACCGACCATGCCATATTCAAGCTGTTCCATGAATTGCCAGACCTGCGACAGGTTTTGGGTGTAGACGTATGATGCCAGCCCAAATTCGGTATCGTTTGCGGCGGCAATCGCGTCTCCAATCTCCGAGAACCTGAACACTGGCGCCAGCGGACCAAAGGTTTCTTCCCGTGCAACTGCCATGTCTTGCGTCGCACCAGTGATGACGGTCGGTTGAAAGAAGGTCCCGCCCAACGCATGCTCTGAACCACCGGTGGAGATTTCTCCGCCTTTATCCACCGCATCAGCAATGTGCTCACGGATTTTGGAAACGGCTGCCGGTGTGATCAGCGGCCCAATTGCCGAACCGTCTGCAAACCCATCCCCAACCGGCAGCGCAGCGACCGCCTGCGTCAGCTTCTCGACAAAGGCGTCATGGATGCCATCCTGCACATAGAACCGATTGGTGCAGACGCAGGTTTGCCCGGCATTGCGGAATTTCGAGATCATCGCGCCTTCGACGGCCTTATCCAGATCAGCATCGTCACACACGATGAATGGCGCGTTGCCGCCCAATTCCAGTGACAACTTTTTGACCTGATCAGCACCCTGCTGCATCAGGATTTTTCCGACCCGGGTCGATCCGGTAAAGCTGATTTTGCGCATCACAGGGTTTTCGCTGAACGCTTTGCCGATACCGATGCTGTCGGTGGATGTCACCACAGAGAACACTCCGGGTGGGATGCCCGCCTCTTCTCCTAGTTTCGCCATCGCCAGAGCAGACAAAGGCGTTTCAGCTGCAGGCTTGACCACCATGGCACAGCCAGCCGCAAGCGCGGGGGCCACTTTGCGCGCGATCATCGCGTTGGGGAAGTTCCAAGGGGTGATGGCACCCACGACACCAACGGGTTGTTTCATAACCACAATACGCTTGTCGCGCTGATGGCCCGGGATCGTATCACCGTAGACACGTTTGGCCTCTTCGCCGAACCATTCGACAAAGCTGGCACCATACATGATTTCGCCCTTGGCCTCGGCCAGTGGTTTGCCCATTTCAGCAGTCAGGATTGCACCCAGATCATCCACGTTGGCGACCATCAGGTCGAACCACTTGCGCAAGATTGCGGCACGTTCCTTGCCCGTCAGTGCGGCCCAGTCCTTTTGGGCAAATCGCGCGGCATCGATGGCCGCATTCGCGTCAGAAACCGAGCAATCCGTGACCTGCGCAATAACCTCTCCGGTCGAAGGGTTCGTGACATCGAACCCGGTATCGCGCGCCACCCATTCTCCGTTCAGATAGGCCGCTTCAATCAAAAGATCGGCACGCTTCAAAGTCAGCATTGGTGTCTCCTGTGTGATTGCAAACGGGCGAGGTTTTCCCCGCCCGCTTGAGTTAGTTGGTGAAGCCGGTTCAGGCGTGCAGATCACCGTCGAGCGCGGTTCCATCCGGTGCTAGGCCCGACGGCACTTTCGTGGCCGAGCTGTCCTCGAAGAGGGACTTGATGACACCCCATGCCATCAGGACCACAAGGATCGAGATCGGAAGCGCGGCTGCGATGGCGGCGGTTTGCAGGGCCGACAAGCCACCGGCGATCAGCAGTACGGCTGCAACCAGACCCTGTGCAGCGCCCCAAACGACACGGTGCAGTTTCGGCGGGTGCGCATTGCCCATGGACAGGATCGTGGTGACGACCAGAGTGCCCGAGTCCGAACTGGTGATGAACCACGTCGCCAGCAAGAAGGTAGCCAGTGCCGAGATCAACCACGACAACGTGCCGTTTGACGCCAGCAGGTCAATTGTGCCGTAAAGCGTGCCACCCAGGTTCCAGTTGTTGACCATTTCGATCAGGCCGGCGGAGCCGACGCCATCTGCGGCGTTCATTTCGATGAACAGCGCGTTGCCGCTGAAGATCGAAATCCAGATGAAGGCCATGGTGGTGGGAACGAACATGGCGCCCAGCATGAACTCACGGATCGTACGCCCTTTGGATATACGCGCCACGAACATGCCCACAAATGGTGCCCAGCTCAACCACCAACCCCAGTAGAACATGGTCCAGGCACCTTGCCAGGCAACATCGCCGGGCTCGGATGCAGTCCAGAAACCCATCGACCACAGACCAGTGGCATAGTCACCCATGGCGTTCATAAAGAAGCCGATCAGCCACTGGGTCGGACCAGCGAACAAGAAGAACAGAACCAGCAGGATCGACAGAATGATGTTCCATTCCGACAGAATTCGGATGCCTTTTCCGATCCCCGAAACAGCCGACAGTGTGGCTACAATCGAGATTCCAATGACCAGACCAACTTTGAGCATCGTGCTCGTGCCCGTGTTGAACAGAACGTTCAGACCTTCGGCCATTTGCGTAACACCCAGACCCATAGAGGTTGCGATACCGAACACTGTGCCGAACACCGCCAACAGATCCACAGCGTGCCCGGCCGGTCCGTATATGCGGTCGCCCAGGATCGGATACAGCGCCGAACGGAAGGTCAGCGGCAGCTTTTTACGGAAGGCAAAATACCCCAATGCAAGGCCCGTCATCGTATAGATCGCCCAGCCATGCAGACCCCAATGGAAGTTCGTGACGACCACCGCATCCACAGCCCGCTGCATGTTCATTTCGGTGTGCCCGGCAGCGTCAGCAAACGGGTTGTTTGGATAACCCCAGCCCGCCGCATTGTCGAAATAGAACAACGGCTCGGCGATACCGAAGAACAGGATGCCGATCGAGACCCCTGCCGAGAAAAGCATGGCGAACCACGAAAAATTGCTGAACTCCGGACGGCTGTCATCGTCGCCCAGACGGATGGAACCGAACCGGCTGAACATCAGATAGAGACAGACAAAGAACAGAATGACGACCGAACTGATATAGTACCAGCTCAGCGCGCCCTCGACCCAGGACCGGACGCCTTTGTAGACGCCGCTGGCGAAGTCGACGTTGAGAATTGTGAACAGCACAAAGGCCGCCACCATCGCTTTGGAAGCGATGCTCATCCCGTTGTGCAACCCTTTGAACATCCCCTTGTCAGAGACCAGATGGTCACCACTTTTGGGGGGCTGAATGTCAGCCATGTTGGTATTCCTCCCATTGATAGATAGACGCACCGCTTGCCCTTACTCGCGGTGAAGAGTTTCAGATCAGCGCATGACAAACGGATCCGGGATCGGATCGTCGCTGGTGCGCAGCCAGACCGATTTGATCTTGGTGTAGTCCAGCGCAGCCTGCAGACCGCCCTCGCGCCCATGACCCGAAAGTCCATGACCTCCGAACGGAGCGATGGGGCTGACGGCGCGGTACGTGTTGACCCAGACAATGCCAGCCCGAATGGCGCGGATCATGCGATGTGCGCGGGTCAGGTTCTGGGTGAAGAGGCCTGAGGCCAACCCGAATTTCGTGTCATTTGCGATAGCGATCGCTTCTTCTTCTGTCTCAAATGTGGTCACTGACAGAACAGGCCCAAAGAACTCATTGGTCAGGCTGTCCGCATCTGGTACGTCCGAGCAATCCAGAATGGTTGGTGGAAAAAAGAACCCGTCCCGGTCGATTGGATTGCCGCCAGTCACCAGCTTGGCGCCTTGAGCGACGGACCGTTCAATCAGATCAACTGCGACGTCCCGCTGACGCTTTGTACAAAGCGGCCCGACCTCGGTCGCCATATCATCGGGCGCGCCGATGATCACTGCCTCGGCTTTGTCCTTGAGCCGCGCCAGAAAGGCGTCCTTGATCGAGGCCTGCACTACGAGGCGCGAGCCTGCGACGCAGCTCTGGCCGGTGGCAGCAAAGATTCCCGACACCTGCGCATTCACGGCGCTTTCGATGTCGGCATCCTCAAAGACAATGAACGGGGATTTGCCGCCCAGTTCCAGTGAGGTCGAAGCCAGATTTTCAGCCGAGTTGCGCACGATGTGACGCGCTGTTTCTGGCCCGCCCGTAAAGGCGACATGGGCAACTTTCGGATGGCTGGTTAACGTGGCCCCCGCCACAGGACCACCGGTGATGATGTTCAATACGCCCTTGGGAAACCCGGCCTGATCGAAGATGCGGGCGAATTCCAGCATCGGCGCGGGCCCTTCTTCCGAGGCTTTCAGGACGACCGTGCATCCCGCTGCCAGAGCCGGGCCAATTTTGACAGCCGACAGGAAGAGCTGAGAGTTCCACGGCACAATAGCGGCCACAACTCCAATTGGCTCACGGCGCAGCCACACCTCCATGTCCGGCTTGTCGATCGGCAGATGCGCGCCTTCGATCTTGTCGGCCAGCCCCGCATAGTACCGGTAGTATTCAGCAACATAGGCAATCTGGGCCGATGTCTCGCGGATGATCTTGCCGGTATCCCGGGTCTCCAACTCAGCCAGACGCGGCGCGTTTTCCGCTATCAGGTCAGCCAGGCGGTACAGCAGCTTACCGCGTGCCGTTGCAGTCATCCCTGCCCATTCAGGCGAGAAGAATGCCTGCTCAGCAGCTTCAACAGCCTGGTTGACGTCGTCGGCACCCGCGTCGGGCATCCGGGCCCAGACCGCGCCTTTGGCCGGGTCCAGACTATCGAACTGACCTGAACCATCCGAGAATGTGCCGCCGATATACTGTTGAAACTGCTGCATTTTACGCCAATCCCTTACTGAAACGCCGGCATGACGTCTTTGATGAACCGCTCCAACGAGGCTTTCTTGCGCTCGAACGGCATACTTGAATCGATCCAGAACGAGTATTCATCGTATCCAAGCGCTTCGCTTTTGCGGAGGCGGTCGATGACGGTATCGGCGGTGCCGATGACCAGATCACGCTCCATGTTTTCCGGTGTATAGAATGGGTGCGCGGCGATATCTTCGTCGCTCAGCGGGTCGATCAGACCTTGCGTGATATCCCGTTTGTTCATGAACCAAGCCCCGAAATAGCAATAGAAGCGGTTCAGCTCGATCGCTGCCTGTTTCACGTCCGCCTCATCCACGGCCACATAGGTGTGACGCAGCAGCATGATTTTCGGTCGCGCAATATCCGGGAATTTCTCGCAAGCCGCATTGAATTTGGACATGAGGTCTTCCACCTCACCATCGCCATTCCAAAGCGGTGTCACCTGAACGTTGCAGCCATTCTGGACCGCGAACTCGTGACTGTTCGGATCACGGGCCGCAACCCAGATCGGGGGACCATCCTGTTGCAATGGCAACGGAGCAGAGGTCGTTTTCGGGAACTGGTGGAACTCACCCTCATGCGCGTAATCACCCTGCCACAGCTTCTGAACGGCGGGAATAAGCTCGCGCATGCGCTGACCGGCCTCCCACGCGTCCATGCTAGGCATTAGGCGCTCGTACTCAAAACTGTAGGCGCCGCGCGCGACACCCAAATCCAGACGCCCGTCGGTGATGATATCGGCCATCGCCGCTTCACCCGCCAGTCGGATCGGGTGCCAGAACGGAGCGATCACCGTGCCGGTTCCCAGTCGCACGTTCTTGGTGTGGCGCGCGACATCGACCAGATTCAGAAACGGGTTCGGCGCGATGGTAAAGTTCATCCCGTGATGTTCACCGGTCCAGACCGCGTGCATTCCGCCTTCGTCGGCGATTTTGCACAGCTGAATGAACTCATCATACAGCTGCTTCTGGTCCTGATCCGGAGAGATCCGTTCCATATGCGCAAAGAGTGAGAATTTCATGCCAAGTTAGCTCCCCGCAGTGAGTGGTTTGACTTCGCCACTCACCTCATTTCCGTAATACACCCCGAAATTCCCGATGCGGCTTTCTTTGGCGAACCGCTCGAGCATGGTGCAGATGGCCGGATCGGCGATATCCATCAGAGTGGACTCGCTGATCTCGGTGAAAACACCATTTTCCGGATCGCCATCATCGGCCTGACACAGGAACGAGATGTGTTGAAGTTTGCGCGCTTCATCCTGATAAACTGAGTAGATAAACCCCGGCTCCGCCTGCACGCCGCTCTCGCTGATGAGACGGCTCAGGGCGGCGTTGGCACCATCGGCAACATCATCGGTGGACGGGATTGTCAGGCGGCCATTGCCGTCACCCTGCAGCAGGATTTTCCCATCCCGTTCGATCAGGGCGGACACAACCAATCCTGTCCGTTTGCTCAGGGCCTTGGCTTCGGCAGCGGGGGTTACATAAGCACCCCGGGCATAGCCCAGCCCGGGTGCGATATTGTGATCAAAGGCTTTGACTTCGCCAACTAGGATCAGATGGTCGCCTGCATCAACGGTTCTGGACATGTCACAGTCGAACCAAGCCGAGACGTCATCTAGGATCGGTGACCCGTTGGGGCCGGGCTGCCAGTCAACTGTCGCAAACCGGTCCTCGACTGGGCGGGCAAAGGTGTTCGACACCTCGATCTGGCCTTCGGACAGAATGTTGATCGCGAATTTCGACGTGTTCGCGAAGGTTTCATAGTTGCTTGAGGTGTTCGCAAGGCACACCAGCACCAGAGGCGGCTCTAGCGAAACCGAAGCAAAGGAATTTGCGGTAAAGCCCAGCGGGTTTCCGCTCTCATCATGCGCGGTCACGACGGTGACGCCGGTCATGTAGGTGCCAAACGCATTGCGCAGGGCGCGCGGGTTGTTCAGCATGCGCGGGTCGAATTCGATCATTTTTGGTCAACCTCTTCCGATGGGGTTTGCAACCAGGCATCCAAAGCTGCATTAACGGTCTCAGGCGCAGTCAGATTCACCATATGCCGGTGATTTTCGATCACGATGGCTGTCCCGTTCGGCGCAGCCTCTGCCATTGCGTAGGACATGGCCGGGGTCGAATTTGGGTCGCCGTCTCCGGTCAACGCCAGCAGCGGGCAGGTAATTGTACCAAACCCTTTCGCATAAAGAGCATCGCCGCGTGCGAAAGCGTTATAGGCGGTCGCGTAGCCTTCGATGTTAACGGCTGAAAGCCATGCCGCAACATCATCTCGCGCGGCCTGTTCGACAGGCGTGTCGCCAAACCACCGCCGCAGCGGGGTTTCTACATCGAAAGTTCCGGTGCCGATCAGCTTGGCCCGCTCGATCACGGACTGACTTGAGGCCGCGTCCCGACAGAATACTCCGTTCAGCAAGGCGACTCGCTCAACCCGGTTCGGGTTGCGGACAGCAAATCCGCCTGCAATCAATGCACCCATCGAATGGCCGGCAAGGTTGACGCGTTGCAGCTTCAGCGCATCCAGAACCGCCAGCAGCCAATCCAGAAACACTGGCAGTTCGGAGCCTGCGGGGATCTGATCGCTGCCACCGTGTCCTGGCATGTCCAGCGCAATCACATGATGCGTCTGTGCTAGGTACTCGATCTGAGGACCCCAGGCCGCCGATTGCATACCTACGCCATGGATCAGCACGACGGGGGCAGCTTTCCCGGCATGGGAAAACCCCGCTTCGCGATAAGCGGCTGCGCCAAAGGGTTCAGACAGCTGCAGGGTTGTCGACGTCATGGCCCAGTTCCTTGAGGTCTTGATAACGGTCGCCGATGCGGTGATGCGGACGGCCACCGATCGAGGCACCGAGCGCTATCATGATCTCGTCGGGAGCGGGCGCGTCTGCCACTTGCAACTGGATGGTCAGGTAATGGCTGCGCCGACCGCCGTCGTTCTTGTCCATCAGCGGAATCTGCATCGCTGCATTTGCCGGGCCGCGCGTGTTGGTGAACGCCAGATACGACTTTGCGCCAACTGCCTCGCGATAAAAGTTACCAAAGCGCAGGGTGTGAATCAGCGCCGATCCATGCTCGACCTCGCCGTTGACACCGACGATCGCAGCCTTGCCATACCCTTCGACCTTGTCTCCGCCACCGGCGGCATCCAGCACCATATCAGTCAGCAAGCTGCCGAGGCCCGGCGCACAATCATGAATCTCGGGCTTCAAATCGTCAACAAAACCACGATCGGCCCAAGGATTCCGGATCACCGCAATCGCTGCAATCATCTTCAACGGTTGCTCTGCGACCTTCCCCCCTTCGATCAGGGTGTTTTCTACGTGCAGCAGTGTTTTGCGAATTTCGGCGGGCATAACGGTATTCCTTGCGATTCGTTGCGCTGTAGGATGGTATACCATAATACCATCTGTCAATCATACCTTGTGCAAAAAACACCAAACCGATAGCGTCGCCGCCATGAGCACACCAAAACTAACGAAAATAGATCACCCGCCAGCCACCCTGCGAGACATGGTTCAGGAACGCATGCGCGAGGCGATCATCGAAGGATTGTTCGAGCCCGGCCAAAGGCTTGTCGAACGCCCGCTATGCGATCAGCTGGGTGTCAGCAGAACTGTGATCCGCGAGACCATCCGCTATCTCGAGGCCGAAGGGCTGGTTGAAATTCTACCGGGTCGCGGGCCCATCGTGGCCACCATGAGCCGCGAAGACGCCCGCCAGATCTACGACATTCGCCGTATGCTCGAGACAGCCGCAGCCGAAAACTGTGCCCGCAAGATCACGCCCGAACGAGCTCGGTCCCTCAAAGACGCTTTGAAACGTCTCAAACAGGGGTTCTCTGACCGGACCCCCGGGGCACTGTTTCGTGCCACCGCCGATTTCTATTCCGAGATCTTTGACGGCGCGGGGCACTACATCGCCTGGGATGTCGTCCAGCGCCTGAACGGCCGTATCAGCCGGCTGCGCATGATGACCCTGTCGGCCACCGACCGTGACCGCCCTGGCATCGCGCATATGGAACGGATCTGCGAGGCCATCATTTCCGGTAATCCGGACGCCGCGCGGATCGCTGTTGAAATGCACCTGGATGATACAACCTCAATCGCCGATCGGTTGCTTGCCGAAGAAGAGAAGAACAGCAATGACTAAAACGCCCAAAGGCTACTGGATCGCCAATGTGACCGTAACGGATCCTGATGCCTATCAGAACTATCAGGCGATTGCCCCCGAGGCCTTCCGCAAATTCGGCGCGCGGTTCCTGGCGCGCGGTGAGGCGGAAACACTCGAAGGTCAAAAGTGGCAAAGACGGGTCATCATCGAGTTTGACACCATAGAACAGGCGCGCGCCTGCTACGTTTCGGATGAATACCGGGCCGCGCGAGCGAAACGTTGCGGGGCGTGCCAGGCTGACATTGCTTTGATCGAAGGTGTATAAACTGAATTGACGGATCGGTTCTGCCGCAATTTCTTTGGCGGCAGCATCGATAAAGTCAGTGAGCCAATTATCTTCCACAAGCAGATATTGCATGTCACCGCCTGACCCGACTCCGATCGAAAACGAATT
Source organism: Ruegeria sp. BF12 (assembly GCF_056538705.1). NCBI lineage: Bacteria > Pseudomonadati > Pseudomonadota > Alphaproteobacteria > Rhodobacterales > Roseobacteraceae > Ruegeria > Ruegeria sp. BF12. Next base: position 43,799 of record NZ_JBQFTP010000025.1, read on the forward strand.
CAGGTGTCTGACGTCAGCGCCAATGGGACAGTTTAGGGTCAGGACTGATCGCCAATAAATGACGAGAGCTGCGAGGGCGATTGCTGCGAGGAAGACCTTCGGGCACCTGTCGTACCGGGTTGCCACACGGCGCCAATCCTT
>NZ_JBQFTP010000026.1:0-27262 GCF_056538705.1 Ruegeria sp. BF12
ATACTGAACAGGCATCTCCCACCCAGCAAAATCAACCAACTTACCTCCCAACTCAACGTGTAAGTCGTAAAGGGGCGTGCGTTTCAATGCGTCAGACATGGCAGAGACCTTTCTTAAGACTTAGATAAAATCGCCGCGTCAATCGCGGCGTAAGCCCTGTGCTGCCGTAGATTGACACCAAGGTTCCTAGGACTGTGCAGCAAGTCAACAGGATTGAACCGTTAGCCATCAATCGGCCCTCAAAGCTGGCGTCGCAAAAAAGTGTATACGGCCGCATACGGCGACCATGTATCCTATAGGAAACTTTTTTCCGTTAGGCAACGCTCAGCACACTGATCCATGCGCGATATTCTGCGGCGTACCGACACATCCCAGCCAAGAAACTGATTTTTGTCAGAGTCCTGCCGAACCGCTCTGGTCCCTGACCCGAACCTGCCCTAAGACTTCGCGCAAGAGGGGACGCCATGGCACATATAACACTGGTGCGTCACGGGCAGGCAAACACCGCTGCGCGCGACGAAGCAAACTACGACAAACTCAGCGAACTGGGCCATCAGCAGGCGCGTTGGCTGGGCGCACATCTTCAGAACACGCAGGCGTTTTACCCTCGGATCTATTGCGGCACCCTTTCCCGGCATGTGGAAACGGCAGCAAGCATGGGCCTGCCCGAACCGACCCGTGACCCCCGCCTCAACGAGATCGAATACTTTAATATTGCAAAGCTGTACGAAGAGCAGCACGGCGTTGCAGTGCCAACAGACCGTGAAGGATTTGTCGAACATCTGCCCCGCACGTTCGCAGCCTGGGCTCGGGGCGAGATCGAGGATACGCCAGAGACATTCGAGGAATTCGAAACCCGTGTTTCGGACGCGCTGCGCGAAATCGGAACAGATGGAGGCCCAGCCATTGTTGTGACCTCGGGCGGTTTGATTTCGATGGTCGTGCGGCAGGCGATGGGACTGGACATACCGGCGATGGCGCGGGTCGCTCTTGCCATCATGAATACCTCAATGCATCGTCTGCACCCGATTGGCGCGCAGCTTAGCCCGGTCCTGTTCAATGCCGTCCCGCATCTGGAAGCGCCCGACCGGCAGTTTGCGCAAACGCATCTGTAACCCAAGTACGGAGGACCATTGATGCAGCTTTACTACGCCCCTCGTACCATTTCGGTCGCTGTTGCTATCGCTTTGGAAGAAGCTGGCCTTGAGTATGAGCCGGTTCGCCTGGATTTCGCCGAAGGGGAGCAGACGAAACCGGCATACAAGCAGATCAACCCCAAAGGCCGTGTGCCGGCTTTGGTGGTTGACGGCGGTATCCTGACCGAAACCGGAGCATTGCTGGAATATGTCGCCGCGATTGCGCCCGAAGCTGGTCTGGTGCCAGAGGACCCGGTCATGGCAGCCCGGATGCGCGAAGTTATGTACTATCTGGCCTCGACCATGCACGTGAACCACGCACATAAATTGCGGGGTCATCGTTGGGCCGACAAAGAAGCCAGCTGGAAAGACATGGCCGGCAAGGTCGCCCAGACTATGACGACATCCTGCGAATACATCGTGTCAAACGGTCTGCGTGGGTCTTTTGTGCTGGGCGACACTGTTTCGCTGGCAGATGCGTATCTGTACGTCGTGTGCAGCTGGCTGGAAGGCGACGGCGTGGACGTCTCGGCCTTTCCTAAAATTCTCGCTTTCCGCGAGGCGATGGAGGCACGCGCCTCGATTATGGCGGTCCGCGCCGCCGGTATGCTCTGATTAAAGGACGACGCATGACACATCTCTGGGTCCGGGCAGAACAGCGCCCGAACGAAGAACGGGTTGGACTGACGCCCGACGGGGCCGCGGCTCTGATTGCAGCAGGCATTCGTGTAACGGTCGAGGAAAGCCATGTTCGCGCCATCCCAATCGATGGCTACAAGGCTGCCGGGTGTGAGATCGCGCCCGAGAATTCCTGGCCCGAGGCCCCGCAGGATGCGATCATCTTCGGCCTGAAGGAACTGCCCGAAGACGGCACGTCCCTACCCCACCGCCACATCATGTTCGGCCACGCCTATAAGGGACAACACTCCGGTCGCGCCCTTTTGGAGCGGTTCAAGGCGGGTGGCGGTACCCTCTATGACTTGGAATATCTCGTCGAAGAGAATGGCCGCCGCGTCGCGGCCTTTGGGTATTGGGCGGGTTACGCCGGCGCAGCGGTGACATTGAAAACATGGGCCGCGCAACAACGGGGTGAAGAATGTCCGCCCGTTGGCGTTTACCCCGGCAAAGACGCGCTGAACGCGGAATTGCTGGCCGAACTGGACGCCACTGGAGCGGATCGCCCCCGCGCCATCGTGATCGGCGCTTTGGGCCGTGTTGGCACAGGAGCTGCCGATCTGTGCGAAGCAATGGGCGTCGCAGTCACCAAATGGGACATGGCCGAAACCGCCAGTGGCGGACCTTTCCCCGAAATCCTGGAACACGACCTGTTCCTGAATTGCATCTTCGCCCGTCCCGGCACGCCGGTCTTTGTGCCGCGCGAAGCATTAGCCGCCCCGCGCGACCTGACGGCCATCGGCGATGTCGCCTGCGACCCGGACAGCGATTACAACCCGGTGCCAGTTTACGACCGCGCCACCACGTGGGACGCCCCCGCCCTGCGCGTGGCGACCGACCCGGTGATGGACGTCATGGCGATCGACAACCTGCCGTCAATGCTTCCGGTCGAAAGCTCGGAAGACTATGCGGAACAACTTCTGCCCACCTTGCTGACCCTGACCGACCTGAACAGCGGAGTCTGGGGCCGGGCGGCCGCGACCTACAACACTCATATCGAAGGGATCTGAACGATGACGATTCACTGGTGTGGCACCGGCCTGTCGGCCGTCCCCGGCCTGCGTCGCCTGATCGAAAATGGGCATAAAGTCACCGTCTGGAACCGGACCGTCGACAAGGCCAGGGTAGAAGTCGGAGACCTGACCGACGACATCCGCGCTTTCGACATCAACGCGCTGGGTGCGGTGCTGGAAAAGGGCGACGTGATCGTCTCGATGCTGCCGGGCGATTGGCATGTGCCTCTGGCCGAGCTGGCGATTTCGAAAGAGGCCAATTTCGTCTCATCCTCTTACATCGCGCCCGAAATGCGCGCGCTGGACGACAAAGCGCGCGAAGCCGGCGTGGCGCTGGTCAACGAAGTTGGGCTGGACCCGGGGATCGACCACCTGATGGCGCACGCCCTTGTCGCAGACTACCGCGCGTCAGACGCGTTCGACCCGCAAAATCACCTGAGCCTCATATCGTATTGCGGCGGCATTCCAAAGAACCCTAACCCGTTCCGGTACAAGTTCAGTTGGTCGCCGCTGGGCGTCCTCAAGGCACTGCGCTCGCCGTCGAAGTCGATCCGCGACTATGCCCCTCTGGATGTTGCCCGTCCGTGGGATGCGATCAGCAGCTATATCGCACCCCTGCCGACACCGGAAAGCTTTGAGGTCTACCCGAACCGCGACTCTCTGCCGTTCATGAAGGAGTACCAGTTCGAGGATCACTGGACCGTCAAGGAATTCGTTCGCGGCACCCTGCGCCTGAATGGCTGGGCCGATGCGTGGTCGGATGTGTTTGCCGAGATCGAAACCCTTTCCGGTCCAGAAGGCGATGCCCGCCTGAAAGAGATGTCAGATCAGTTCTGGGACGAAAACGCCTATGACGAGGGTGAACCGGACCGCGTGGTTCTTTGCGTCGGACTGAAGGCGGAAAAAGACGGCATCCCGGTCTGGCACAAGACCTATGTGATGGATGCGTGGGGCGACGCGCGCGGCACAGCCATGGCACGCCTGGTCTCGATCCCGGTCTCGCTGGCCGTCGAAGCAGTTTTGAACCGCGCGATCCCCGTCGGCGTCCATGCCGCACCTAGCGATCCGAAACTCGTCAAGGATTGGATGGCTGAAATCGACAAGCTGGCCCAGCACCTGCAGGTGGTGGATCAATTGAATTGAAACGTTGACACCGTCCCATTCACGGCCGGGGCGGTGTCGTCAGTTAAAGGTGGAATGCGCCAAGTCTGCGGAGCGTCCTGCCAATGGCGACACCAAGAAACAAAAAACCAGGTATTGTTGTTCGCTATAGAAATACCGCCTCGGGATAGGCCAGTGCAGCGCACCCCAGACAACAGGAAAGCCATCCCAGGTTTCGTGGAATGGCTAGCTCGTTACAGATTTCATTTTGGCTCTGTCTGAATTGGCCCGCGCCCGACCTTCAGATATACCGGCGTATCGTATCCTCGATGTCGCTGCGGTTTATGCCCAGCTCTGACAAATCCTGATCGGAAAAGCCGTTCAGATACTGTGCGGCGCGAACGATATCGGCGCTGATCGCACGCATTTGCATGGCCCGATCGAACAGAAGCAGCGCGCTTTCCGAAGGCATCGGTTGCTTGCTGGGGGGGATGACATCAAACATTACTTGTTACCTCCTGAAAGAGTTACACGGCTGCCTTTCGCAGGCAAATCATCACTGCCGATAAGGGGCACCGTGATAAACGCTCTGATAGGCACGCTGCTTGATTTCATCCCGAGGGATGCCGATGTCGCTCAACTGAGAGTCGCTCAACCCTTCGAGCTCGCGCACGGTTTTTGCGAAGATATTGCGGCGGAATTGCTCGGTTCTTGCTTCCGCATAATCTGCAAACATGGTGGCAAATACATTGCGGTTTGGTTTAACGGTCTGTGTGGCTTGCATTGTCTTCTCCTCCTGAATTTGAATTGCGGTTTCAGTCACAACTCAAATAAAGGAACCGGTTCTTAAGGAGAGGAAACCGTAAGATTAAGGTCCGTTAACGCGCCCCTCGGCGCGTTGGACCCTGGCTGGGTTTGGTCAGCTTGCAGACATCGCGATCAAGGTCTGCACTCAAATGCGGGATGGGGGCGGCGTCCGAGACAGGGAACACGTGTCTACATTGTCATTGAGCGCCATGAAACGAAATGGGCCGCCACACAATGTCGTGCAGCGGCCCAAGAGGGTTTTAGACGTTGTCCGGGTTCGGCACGATCAGCGTTGGGATTTTTGACCGGCGCAGAACGCGTTTGGCCACGGTGCCGAGGAAAGTGTGCGAAAAGCCGTGGTCATGGGCGCCCAATACGATCAAGTCGCAGCCCATCTCGACCGAGCGCCTCAGAATCACCTCGGCCGGGTGCCCGTCGGTGACTTCGATCGAAGTCACCTGATCACGGATCTTCGCATCTTCACCTTCGAACTGCGCCCAGAACTTGGCTTGCCGCTCGGCCAGAACCTTACGCACCATTTCGTGGCGGCGCTTGGATGCGGTTTTGCGCGTCTCCTCGTTCAGGATGAACATGTCCATCGTGATCTTGGCGTCCTCGGACAGGGGTTCGTTCACATGAAGGACGTGAATTTCTGCCCCCGTCGCCATCGCGATGCTTGCCGCATTGCGCATGGCGTGACCCGAGTTTTCCGACAGATCGGTAGCGAACAGGATATTTGTCACCATTTGTTTCATATCGTCATCCTTTCAGGTCAGTAGCCTAACAACCTTGGCAGCCATAGCGACAGCTCAGGGAAGAACGCGATTATGAAGATCGCGATTGTATTGGCCGCTGCGAAGGGCAGTGCACGCAGCGAGATCTGCTCGATGGTTATGTTTGAGATGCCCGATGCGATGAACAGGTTCTCACCCAGCGGCGGCGTCTGGAAGCCGATACCCAGCGTACAGACCATCACCACACCAAAGTGGATCGGGTCGATGCCCACCGAATAGGCCACCGGCAGCATCACCGGAACCAGGATCAGGATGGTGGCCAGCGTCTCCATGAACATGCCGACGAACAGCAGGAAGAAGATGATCAGCGCCCAGATCACATAGAGGTTGTCGGTAAAGCTGAGCATCGAGTCAGCGATGATCGCTGGGATCTGGTTTTCCACCAGCAGACGGCCGAACACAGTCGCGGTGAACAGGATCAACAGAACCCGGCCCGTCAGCCATGTGGTGGCTTCAAGCGACTGGAACAGCGACTGCCATGTCAGTTCGCGATAGATGAAGACACCCACGACCAGCGTGTAGAAGATCGCGACGATTGCAGCCTCGGTCGGAGTGAAGAAGCCGGTATAGATACCGCCCAGGATCACCAGCGGCGCCATCAGCGACCAGAACCCGCGATACATCTCACAGCCCACATGGCGCAGCGACCAGCCTTCGGCCACGCCTTTGTAGCCCCGCTTTTTCGACATGAAGAAGTTCAGGATCAGCAAGCTGGTGGCAATCAGGAAGGCTGGTACAAAGCCCGCGATGAACAGTTTCGAGATCGAAACCGACTGGAAGGTCCCGAATTTCTCGACCGCTTCTACAGGCGGTGCCATACCGAGCGCGGCAATGCCGAAGATCACCATCGGGATGGAGGGAGGAATAATAATCCCGAGGCCGCCGGAAGAAGCGGTAATCGCAGAGGCATAGCCGCGCTCATAGCCGCGGTCGATCATCGCTGGGATCATCAGCATCCCCACGGCCGCGGTTGTCGCCGGGCCCGAGCCCGAAATGGCACCGAAGAAAAGACAGGCCATAACCGTTGCAGCCGAAATACCGCCGGTGAATGGACCGGCCAGACTTTCAGCGACATTGATCAGGCGTTTTGAGATACCGGCGGCCTCCATAAGAGCCCCGGCCAGAATAAATGCAGGAAGCGCCATCAGCGGGAAAGACCCCACGGACGTAAAGGCGATCTGCACGAATTTAATTGGGTTATCGCCCAGATACAGGAACGAGAACAGCGAAGCCACGCCCAGAGCAACCGTGATCGGTGCGCCTATGAGCAGCAGCAGAAGAAACGATCCAAACAGGATTGTGACGATTTCGGATTCCATGGTTTTTCCTCCCTGCCTCAGTCGTGCTTGGCTGCTTCGGTGGCAGCTTTGATTTCATCAAGGTCGATCTGATCAGGATCATGGATGTCTTCACCCTTGATCAGGCGGCGGTAGTTCACCTGAATGATGCGGAAGGTCATCAGCGCAAAGGCGATGGGCAGCACCATGTAGACGTACTTCATCTCGATCCCCAGGGTCTGGGATTTCCAGAACTTGTTCATCTTGTTGAAGACGAAGTCTGTCGCAAGATACAGGAAGTAGACGTTGAAAAAGAGCCAGAAGAGATCGGCGAACGCCTCGATATACTTGATGTAGCGGTCGGGCAGGAACTTGAACTGGAATGTCACCCGGTTATGCGCCCCCTTCAGGGCGGCGTAGCTGGCGCCGAAATATACGAACCAGACGAACATGTAGACCGAGAGTTCCTCGATCCAGCTGATCGAAAAGCCAAAAACTTCACGCGCGACGATTTGTGCGAACAGCAAACAGACGAAGCCGGATAATAGGACCCGGCAGATGACACTTTCTATATTGTCCAGAAATCTCCAGAACATCGGAATTCCCTCCTCCCTGAGATGAAAAGAGCGCCGAAGCGCTCTTTTCCTTTATCGCTCTGCGGCGATTATTGCTGGACCGGCTCGCGACCAATGGCTTCGAGAACTGTGTTCAGCTTCTCGACACCGCCGATGGACTCATAGAACTGCGGCCATACGGCACCGGTTGCCAGTTCGATGAATTCGGCTTCATCGTTCTCAGGATCGATGATTTCCATGCCTTTGGCGGTCAGCTCTTCCTTGATCGCAGCTTCAGAGTCACGCAGGAACTGAGCCGATGCGAGGGTCGCTTCCTGACCGGCTTCCAGGATGATCTTTTGGTCTTCTTCCGACAGACCCTGGAATACGGATTCCGACACGATCAGCGGTTCGATCGAGAAAATATAACGCAGGTTGGTCACGTGGTTCTGAACCTCGTAGAACTTCATTGCGTTGATCGTCAGGTAAGGGTTGTCCTGACCGTCGACAACTTTGGTCTGCAGACCGGTGAAGGTTTCCGACCAGGCCATCGGAGTCGGGTTGATGCCCCATGCCTTGTAGGTTTCGATCATGATCTCGTTCTTGGGAACGCGGATGATCAGGTCCTGCAGATCAGCAACAGAGCTGACAGGTTTTTTCGAGTTGGTCAGGCGACGGAAACCTGTGTAGGTCCAGCCGATGATGCGCACACCTGCGTCACGGATGGTGTTTTCCACCAGTTCCTGACCGATCGGGCCCTGGGTCAGCTTTTCAGCATCTTCCAGCGACAGGATCACATAAGGCAGAGTGAATACACCAACCGAAGGCGAGAACGGCGTGATGTTGTTGATCGCCAGCAGCGACATGTCCAGCGTGCCGATCGCGGCCTCGTTGACGGTGTCCTGCTCGGATCCCAGCTGGCCGTTCAGGAACAGCGTCGCAGTGTGCGCTCCGCCAGATTTCTCTTCAAGCGCTTTGACGAAAGCCAACCCCAGGGCTTCCTGTGCGCTGCCCGCACTGTCGCCAACCGCGATTTTGAAGTCCTTCGCGTTGGCTGCGCCTGCAACCATCAGGGCCGCCACGGATACGGCAGCAGTCATGGTGCCAAGCTTTTTGATGAATGACATGGATGTCCTCCCAGTTTTATCAGGTTTCGAGGTGCGCGCCGCTCTGGGGAGAGATGAACGGTCCGATTCTGCCTCGGCCCCAAAAGAGTAGCTTGTGAAAGGTGTTTCTATGTTGCTATTCTTTGCGCGATAGGTTTCACATATATCGAACCTTATGAACTGGTGGGAAAATGGTTGCATCACGCATCGGCGACAGCGACATCCGATTGCTGAGGGTTTTTAAAACAGTTGTCGAAAGCGGCGGTTTATCAGCGGCCGAAGTTGAACTGAACATCGGTAAATCGACAATTTCAAAACACATTACCGATCTGGAACTGCGGCTGGGCCTGAAACTCTGCAATCGGGGGCCTGCGGGGTTTGCTCTGACCGAGGACGGAGCAAAGGTCCTACAGGCGGCTGACCACCTGCTGGTGTCCGTTTCGCAGTTCCGAAATGAGGTGAGCGAAATCAAGGAACAGCTGGGGGGAACGATTCGCATCTCGTTGTTCGACCAATGTGCGTCGAACCCGGAATCTCGCCTTGCACGGGCCATTCATCGGTTTAACGAAGCCGCACCATCGGTTCAGATCGAATTGTCGCTGGAGCCGCCAAACGTGATCGAGACCATGGTCATCAGCGGCCAGCTCGACATCGGCATCATTGCGTTGCACCGCCCGTCCACAAGCCTTCATTATGCGCCACTGTATGGTGAAGACATGTTTCTTTATTGCGGCCGGGAGCACCCCTTGTACCGAACACCCGATCACGAGCTGAAGACGAGTGATCTGCTTGGGTTCAGCTATGCCGGGCTCAGCGTGAACTCACCCAACCTGATTGTTGGCCAACAACTGGGGTTTCGCCGTTCCGCCAAGGTTCAGAACGAACAGGCGCTGGCCATTCTTATTCTGTCGGGTCGTTATCTGGGCTATCTGCCGGAACACCTTGCGCAGAACTTTGTAAACCGCGAGCTGATGCGAAAGCTCCTGCCGGACGAGACCCAATATCGCACCCGATTTGCCGCAGCCACCAGAAAACAGCCCGAGCCCACGCGCGTGACCAAGTTGTTTCTGGACGTATTGCTGAGCGAGCACTCAAAGACATAGCGTCGACCAGCCCACGTCAGGGGTTGGCCTTATGAATTTCTGACAAAATCCGTCGGCCGATCAGACGAAACAACCTGCCTCTGTTGTTGTGCATGAATGGCTTGCATAGTCCGGCTTCGCGTCCGTTTCGGTGTTTGGCTTTACGGAAACCGGCGCAGGGGCTTGGAATGGATCAGTACCCCAAATGCCTGTGCTTTCGTTCCAGACCAGGCATTCTTTTACCGCAGCCGCCAATCTCATGTGAATTCCCGCCACTGCCCTTGCATAGGTTTTCTTCCCTCCCAAGTGAGCTTCAAACATAAGAGGCCGCGAAATGATTGACGACGAACCCCAGTCGGTAAAGTACTACAACCTGCACAACATCTGGACCCTGGACCCCACGCCTGCGGACAAACAGGTATACGATACTTTTGCATCGGGCGTGGTTGATCTGTTGCAGGTGCTGGACGACAACAAGCCGATGCTCTCACGAGATGTCTACGCCAGGCTTTTCGCCTCATTGCGGGAATTATCCCGCGTTTTGGGAGAGTACGAAGAAGGCTGGAGGCTGGACTATCAGGCTTAAAGCGCGCCGCCACCCTGCGGGCGTGCGAGCCGGGCAGCGCCAGCTTCTGCAAACCGTCACAGTTGCGTGAATTTGAATATCAAATATTGTATCCGCAAACGGAGGACCCCCGATGCGGATGGAATTTCTGGCCTTCACGATCTCGGCGTTTGCAACAGCGTTGAATGCGCAAACCTATGATGTCGTCATCCTCAATGGCCGGGTCATGGACCCCGAGACAGGCTTCGACGCCATAGCCAATGTCGGCATATCAGGCGGATGGATCGTCGAAATCACAAACGAACTCATTGAAGGTGATGAAACCATTGATGCGACCGGGCATGTCGTTGCGCCGGGTTTCATTGATCTTGAACAACACGGTCTTGACCCCTGGGGTATCAAGGTCAACTTGCGCGATGGCGTCACCACGCAGATGGATTTTGAACTTGGCGCCCTGAACATCGACGAATGGTACGCAAAGCGAGAGGGCACAACTCAAGCCAATTTTGGTACGGTCGTCGGTCACGAATATGCCCGAATGCGTATCCATGACGGGATGACTCTTGAAGGCCCCGACGTTTCAATGCCCCTGACACTGTCCGTGCATCGTGCGCAAGCAGCTGAGGACGGCATCGATGGCTGGTCCGTTACCAAAAGCACCCTGGATCAGATGAACCAGATCACGCAGATTTTGGATGAAGGTTTGCGGCAGGGGGCCATCGGCATTGGCTCAACAATTGGGTACGCCAGAGAAGGCATCACAACCTATGAAATGCTCGAAGCCCAAAAAATCGCGGCAAAATACGGCCGCTTGACGTCCGCACACCACCGGTTTCATCCCAGCGCATCGACTCCAACGGAATCGCAAACCGGCGTGAATGAGCTCCTGGTGAACGCGATGGTGTTGGATGCGCCTCTGCATATCCACCATGACAACGACTATGGATGGTGGGAAAATCAGGAAAAGATGCAGATGGCCCGCGCGAAGGGGTACAACGTCTGGTCAAGCTATTACCCATGGACGGCTGGTTCGGGGAATTACGGCGCCTCAATCGTCGCGCCTGCCAATTGGGAAGACAATATGGGCTACAAGTACGAAGAAACGATCTTCGACCCGCAGCTCGACCGTTATGTGACCCGTGAAGAGTTCGAGGAATTTGCCGCAAACGAACCAGGGCGTACCCTGATCGCCTTCAGTCCACCACGGGAACAATGGTTATTGGACTGGATCAAGATACCAGGCTTTGCTGTGTCGGGGGATGGCATGCCGAGCCTCAATGCCAAAGGTGAGCCGTTAACATGGGACTCGCCGTACGAGGACTACGCCGGGCACCCAAGATCCGCCGGAACACACGCAACCGTCCTGCGTTTGGCACGCGAGAACGAAGTGCCGCTTATCTTCACTCTGGCACAACTCAGCTACTATCACGCCAAATTCCTTGGCGACACCGGACTTCAGGCAATGAAAGTACGTGGCCGGATGCAGGAAGGCATGGTTGCTGATATCACGATCTTCGATCCCGAGACTGTCTCGGAACAAGCGACGTATTCAAATGGCAGCAATGGTCTGCCGTCCACCGGGATACCTTTTGTACTGGTGAACGGAGAGATCGTCGTCCGTGACAGCGTCGTTCAAAAGGACCTTTTTCCCGGGCAGGCGATTCGTTTCCCGGTCGAGAACGCCGGCAGGTTTGAACCCGCTTCGCGCAAGCAGTGGCTGAACACATTTGCCATAGACAACGGCGGTGCACGTCCGACGTTGATAGAAGACATCACCGATGACGAAGCGTACCTGCCCCCTGCTGAACCTGCGCCGACACGCCAGGCCGGGCTGTCTCTTGCCCAAAGCGCCGTGCAGGACTGGTTTGCTCAGGCCTATGGGCTTGACGACTCGCAACTGTTTCTGTGTCGCATTCACGGGGTTCTTGAGGATCGGGCCACGGCGCAACGTGACTGGGCCGAGGCTGTTCTGGCGAAATGGGGAGGTGATCCATCCGACCGGTTCGATCCATTGCTTTCAAGATAGCCCGCGCGCCAAGCAATCTGTAATCGGCAGATGCCTTACCGCCAAAGACCCTATACCTGACTAAAACCACCTGCAGGGACAAACTTGATATTCCTAAGTTTGTGGGGTTTGTAACTTTGGACTACAGGCGAGGTAAAATCCAATCATCGAGACTTCCTCTGATCCAACCGAGAGCATCATGCTTCCACCAAGCGCCAAAACAGCGATTAATCACGTGCGATGCAATTAAAGCGGTCCGCCGTTTCCGGAATATTGTCACGTAACATTGAACTTCCATCCGGACGCGTTGCAAAGAAATGAGTGGATGATTGAGACGCTCGCGCGTGAAGGCGTTTATCGATCACAGTTCGAACCGGAAACAGCAATGGCGGTCTGGCAGCGCACTCCGGAGGGGATCGGTGACATTGGGAAAGCCGCATCTTCGGAGCAGCATACGATAATGTCGAACCCTCACAGCGACCCAAATACGGCGCGTTGAACCATTTGGGGTTTGAAACAGGCGGTTCACCCCGCTTTGGATCCTGTCACGCACAACCTTTTGCTATCCTGACAGCTATTTCGACCTGACCAATCTCGGTGTGGCCGATCGGATGAGTTTGATTTCACTGCCAGCGCGCAACGATCTGCCTTTGGACGAACCGGACGACCACATTGAAGCCTATGTTCATGGCCCTCTGGTCCTGGCTGAGGATGTCGATGCTGCCGTGTTAGACCCAAGTCACAGAGATACCGAAACCGAGGTTACAGCGCAGAAACCAAGGTGCCCGATTGAATGGCATTCCGGTTATCGGTTGAGCGCAGATTTTATTAACGATTGCATTGGGTTTCGCGGCCAGAATACTGCCGATATGGTCACCTCCCTGCTCGAAAACGATAGCCTGACGCCCCGGCATATCGGGCTGGCCCGGAAAAATCGTGGGGCAGGTCCAAAATTGCTGAAACGGGTCTGGTACTGTGTGGCTAAGTTCGGAAACCTGAACCGTCAGTGATCACCTCTGCATCATTTTCTAACTTGAGGCGCGGAGTTCTGGCAGAACCCAAGCTTTGTTAGGTTCAGCTGGTTATGCTGTGAATATGGAAAACAGCCTGGCGCTAGCCAGCAATTCGCGAAGACCGCAGAGATTTCCGGCGCTTGCGTGAAAACAATTCACCATCTCCCCCGAATAATTGAATTTTCCCACTCCCGGTTTTCGCGTCTAATACCCGCGCAAGGGAGAGAGAATGGCGCGACGTTCGACAAAGCGGCAAAAGCAGAAATCCGGCACCGACCATTCAGGTGCCACGGAATTCTATGCAGGCGGCAAATTTCGCCCCCTGTCAGTGCAGGACGTCAACAGGACCGTGGACCATGCGTTTGACATCCTGGCAACCGTTGGCATGGCCGGATTGCCAGAGCAAGCCACCAACCGTGCATTGGCCAGCGGTGCGCTGCGGCGCGATGACGGCAGGCTATGCTTCCCGAAACAGATGATCATGCGCGCGCTTGCAAAGGCACCCAGACATGTGAACTTGCCGGGTTTTCTCGCCGCTCGCGATTTGAAGATCGGCGGTGGAACTGTGCACATCGGCACCGGCGGTGCGGCGGTACAGGTTTTGGACGGTACAGACAATACATATCGCGACAGCCATTTGGGGGACCTTTACGATCTGATGAGGGTTCTGGACGCGTCTCCAAACATCCATTACGGACTGCGCCCCGTTGTTGCCCGCAACTTGTCGGATCCATACGAACTGGACGTCAACTCGGCCTTTGCCTGTATGAAAGCGACGTCCAAACCGATCGGCATCAGCTTTTGTGACGCAGAACACATCGCCCCTATTGTCGAGATGTTCGACATGGCGCTTGGACATCCCGGAGCATTTCGCGAAAGACCGTTTTGCATGGCGGTTATTGTGCATGTCGTCCCTCCGCTAACCTTTGCGGCGGAAGGTATCCAAATGCTCGAAAAAGCGGTGAAAGCCGGCATGATCCCGCAGATATGTTCGGCCGGACAGGCCGGTGCGACCAGTCCCGTAACTTTGGCAGGGGCGCTTGCGCAAGGGCTGGCGGAATGCCTTGCCGGGCTGGTCGTGGTCGATGGAATTCAACAGGGTGCGCCCTGCATCTATGCTCTGATGCCATTCATTTCGGATTTGCGCACCGGCGCGATGAGCGGTGGAGGCGGCGAGGCTGCTATCGCCAACGCGGCAGCAGCACAATTGCTGGCACATGTCGGACTGCCATCCACGGTTTCCGCGGGCATGACAGATTCCAAACTGGTGGACGCGCAGGCCGGGTACGAAAAGGGCTATACAGTCGTCCTGGCCGGTCACGCAGGTGCGGACATGATCAACCTTTCCGTCGGGATGCTGGGCTCGATCATGGTCGCCAGCCCCGAGGCAATGGTCATCGACGATGACATGTGCGGTGCCATTCTACGATCGATCAAAGGTATTGAAGTTTCGGACGCTACACTGGATCTGGCAGCCGTGGAACGCGTGGTCATGCAGGATGGGCATTATCTGGGCGAGGCCGAGACACTCAACCGGATGAAGTCCGACTATTACTACCCGTCGCTGGCAGACCGCCAAAGCGTTGATGATTGGATCGATGCAGGCAGGCCCACTGTCTGGGATCGGGCTCAGCAACGCGTGGCCGAGATTCTGGCAGCCCCGTCGCTCTCTCATCTAAGCGCCGACGCCGAAGCACGCATTCGTGAACGTTTTCCCATTCGTCTTGAACAATGAAAGGAACCCAGATGCACGTATTTCGCAGCATGATCATTGAGGCCGGTATTGACGATGTCTGGTCCGCGGTTCGCAGATTTGATGGCGTTGCAACATGGAATCCGGGCGTGGATCGGGCCGAGTTGGAAAATGGTGCTCCGACCGCCACTGGGACGATCCGAAGTCTTTTCATCCCGGACGGCTCCATTTTTCGTGAAACCCTGCTGGCGCACTCGGACGCCGAGCATTTCTACACCTACGACATTCTTGAGTGCCCCCTGCCGGTTTCCGGATACGTCGCAACGCACCGGTTCTTACCCATCACGCATACCGGCCAGACGCTGGGGATTTGGGAAAGCTGGTTTGACTGCGCCCCGGCTGATCGCGCCGAGGTGGAGAAGATCGTCGGCGATGCCATCTACATCGGCGGCATGACTGGTCTGAATGCGTTCCTGAAAGGAGACTGAAAGTGGCCGATACACTTGCCCCCCGCGCCGTGATCGGCGTCATGACACCGGCGATGAACACCGTCGTCCAACCCGAACTGGAACTGTTGCGTCCCGACGGCGTGACCAATCAGATGCAGCGGTTTCGTCTGGGCGGGGACAATATCTCGGATGACTTGCCGGATGAGGCAGCCAAACTGATGGATTGTAAACCAGCGGCTATCGCCGTTGGACTGACCACGGATGCAGGTCCGGGCGGTCCGGAAAAGCTGAAAGCGCGCTGTCAGGATGTGTCGAACCAACTTGGGGTCCCGGTGTTGGGAGCATCGGGCTCCGATTACGAAGCCCTGAGAACCTTGGGCGCCCAGACGGTCGGTATAGTTACACCGTTCAACGCCGAGGTGGACGCTGTGGTCAGGGCCAACACCGAAGCAGCCGGGTTCGAAGTTGTGGCGATCAAAGGCACCGAAGCACCAAGCTTGCCTGAGATCTGCGAAACATCACTCAGCGATATTCGCGCGGTTTTCGCCCAGGTCGCCGCGTGTGACTGCGATGTCATTCTTCAGGTCGGAACCGCGCTGCCGGTCGTGTCGTTGATCGCCGAGCTTGAGCAGGTCCATGGCAAACCCATCGTCGCCTGTAACGCCGCCGTCTACTGGCAAACGTTGCGCACCATCGGGATCACCGATCCGATCAACGGATTTGGCAAGCTGTTGGAGCAATACTGAATGCGCACACATGCTGAGGTCGTCGTCATTGGCGGCGGGGCCGTTGGGGCCGCTATCCTGTTTCATCTGGCAAAGGCGGGCATCACAGATACCGTCCTGATCGAAAAGAACGAACTGACCGCCGGGTCGACCTGGCACGCCGCTGGCAATATTCCGACCTACGCGAACTCCTGGCTTGGGATGCGGGCGGGCAATTATGCGTGGTCCCTGTACAAGGAACTGGCAAAAAACCCGGAGGCACCGATCACTTATCGGCACACATCGGCAATCTGGCCTGCGCATACGCCGGAGCGGATGCAACTGTTCCAACATCTCTGCGGTGTTTCGCGATCGGCGGGATTCGAACTGTCCATGCTCTCACCCGCAGAGATCGAGCAGATGCATCCCTACTGGCACGCAGACGACACTGTTCTTGGTGGCATTCTGGACCCGTATGAAGGCGACATTGACCCCAGCCAATTGACGCAGGCGCTTGCCAAACATGCCCGCGCTCTGGGGGCCGAAGTGCGCCGGTTTACCCGTGTAACCGGGCTGAGCCAGCGGCCCAATGGGGAATGGGAAGTTCATACGCCCGATGGCGTACTTGTTGCCGGAACGGTGATCAACGCGGCCGGGTCAAGCGGTGCAAAGATCGCTGCAATGGCGGGTTTGCACCTTCCTGTGGTCACGCTCGAACATCAGTACATGGTGACAACTGCTTTGCCGCAGTTGGAGGTGGATACAGAACTCTTTCCCCTCATCCGCGACCCGGACATTCGGTTCTACCTGCGCCGGGAACGCAATGCTCTGTTGTTGGGATCCTACGCGCATGAGGGACGGCCGGTCTGGCGGGATGGCGTACCCGAGGACTTTGACCACCAGCTTTTTGCCGATGATATCGATGGGATGATGGAAGTGTTCGAAGCCGCCGCCACCCATGTACCGATACTGGCCGAGGCAGGCGCGCAGCGCTTTGTGAATGGCCCTATCCCCTATGCACCCGACGCGCTGCCGTTGGTTGGACCGGCGGGCGGCGTGCGCAACTTCTATCATGCGACAGGCGTCCAGATCGGGATCACACACTCTGCCGCGATCGGCAAAGCCATGGCCGAATGGCTGACGGAAGGAGAGACCGAGTGGGACTTGTCCGCCTGGGACCCGCGTCGTTTTGGCAATTGGGCCACTCAGGATTATGCAGCGGCCCGGGCGTCCGAGCATTACGAATTGCAATATGCCATTTCGTACCCTCACCGGATCATGTCATCCGGGCGGCCCGTTAACCAAACCCCACTATGTCACCACTTGCAGAATCAGGGCGCGGTGATGGGACAGATCGGCGGGTGGGAGCGCGCCTTCTGGTTCCAACGGGAAGACATCAAAGATACCGGGGAACTCAGTTTTGGGCACGAACCCTGGCAGGATGCAGTGCGGCTGGAATGTGAGACTGTACGCGATGCTGTTGGGATCATGGATCACGGCGGGTTCACGAAGTACGTGCTGGAAGGGCCGGATGCCGCCGACGTTCTGAACTGGCTTGTTTGTGGTACTCTGCCGCCAGTTGGCCGGGTCCGGCTGTCCTACATGCTGACACCAAAGGGCCGCATCTGGTCCGAAGCAACGATCGCGAGACTGGCCGAAGACCAGTTTCTGCTCTGCGGTCCGACACTGGCCGTGGATCGGGACTTTGACTGGATTTCCCAATGCATCGGCTCGGCCAATGCAATTCTGAGTCAGGGCTATGACCGGGACGGCGCATTGCTGGTGATGGGGCCACGGTCCCGCGATTTGCTGCTGCCTCTGACGTCAGCCGATCTGAATGCGCCATGGATGAGCGTCGCGGAAATCGAGATTGCGGGCATCCCCGTTACGGCTCTGCGGGTCAGCTACGTCGGCGAACTGGGTTGGGAACTGCACGTCGCTTCAGACGATCTGGTAACGCTTTACGCCGCGATCTGGCAGGCCGGGGCAGAACATGGCATCTGCAACTTTGGCTCCTATGCGCTGAACGCGATGCGGATCGAAAAGGGTTATCACGGCTGGGGCGCTGACTTCGGCACCGAATACACCTTGTACGATGCAGGTTTGTCGAAGTTTGCCAGTATGTCTAAAGGTCCGTTCCAAGGTCGCGATGCGGTTGTCCGGCAGGAACAGACGGACGCCGAATGGGAGTTTGTGGGATTGGAGGTCACCGATCCGGGACCGGAGCCGATGCCCTCGGATCCGGTTATCAAAGACGGAAAGGTCATTGGCTATCTCACGTCTGTTTCAATGGGGTATCGGACGGGCAAGCTATTGGCGCTGGGATACGTTGAGCACGGAGAATTGGCCATGTCAGAGGCGTGCCACATACAGGCTTTCGGAGATTTACGCACAGCCGCTCGCCATAATCACCACGTTTATGACCCCGAAAACGGCAAATTGAGGGCTTAGCCAAACCCATCGTTCCGCGCGGTCCAATCGGCCAGCGCCTTTGCAACCTCCACTATCGGTCCAGCTTGTTGGTCTTCCAAGCGGATTAGTGCCTGCCAGGTGAGATTGATTCCCTCTTCACCTACGCGGGCACCAACAAGTCGCCCGGTCTTGATGGCCGGGCGTACGGCCCAACCTGCCAAAACGCTGCTGCCCTGTCCGGCGGCGACAAGTTCCACAATGGCTTCTGGAAGCTCGACCATCGTCGTCCAGCGTGGATATCTTCCTGACGGACGAAAAAGCCGCGCAAACTCTCGATCCGGTTCAGGCGTCAGTGCATACGTAATGAACTCTTCCCCTTCGATATCAACACCATCGACAAACGGCTTTCCTGCAAGGGGATGATCCGGCGCAACGACGAACAGCAGTTCATCGGAGAACAGAGGCAATTGGCAGGTCCCGATTGGGCGGGCATCCCCGGACGCAATAACCAGATCAACATCGCGGTTCATGAGGGCATGGACAGGATCACGCGCGACATTCGCCGTCACCTGCAATTCAGTATCCGGCAAGTGACCCCGAAGATACGTATTGAAGCCGGGCAGCCAATGATACGAGCTGTAAGCTTCCACGCAAATTCGCACAACATGCGCGATGCCGCGATCCATACGCCGGACATCAAGTTCGGCGCGTTCCATTTCACCAAGCACACGATCGGCCATCTCGGCCAGATATTCAGCGGCCGGCGTCATGCGCAAACGTTTGTGCATGCGCGTAAACAGTACCAGATCCAACCGTCGTTCCGCTTCTCTGATGCGATGAGACAACGCGGAGGACGTAATCCCCAACGCTTCTGCCGCATCCGTCACTCGCCCATGACTCGCTATAGCCCGGATCATCTTGAGGTGTCGAAGATCAAGAAATGGACCTTCTGCCATTGTCTTCCCCGAAAAGGATTCACAATTGAGATATGTTGGAGACCTTTAAGCGTTGGTCAACAAAAATAGGATCCGAAACCGGATTCGACGGGCCTGTTTAGAAGGCATTACGGTCCGAACGGAGTTTTTTTGGAATTCCGACGCTGGTTGCGGGAGCAGGATTTGGCCTATACCGAACGTCGACGGAACTGTTAACCTAACAAGCTATGTCTACGCATTCCCTGGCTGTTTGAAAAAATGGCCGCTTTGGACGGCAAAAGTGACAATCAAGACACCAGTTTCAACGTTCGCACAGAACCCAGAGCGGACATTCCCATCTGCGAGAGTAACTCCATCGCGGGTATCAGAACCGCTCTCCAGCGAATGAAGGTAAGTCCGCAACTCTGCCGTTAAACCGCCATCCAGAAACCAAGAAACCTCCTGCGTCTAAATAAAGAAGCAACTGGGGTTGGCCCGGTCTCACTTCGTTTTGGCCGAAGAAAGAAAACTTTTGGCTGAATTTCGAATGAGTGAATGGACACTCCAAACCAATATTGGATGACGCGCCAAACAAGGTGCCTGGTAAGTTACAGAGATAGAATTGGAGCGTCAGTCATGCAGACCGAAGCAGTCAGTGCCGTCGAAGTAATCAACATGCATTTGAACAGACACTATGAAGCCGATCAACGCGCAGACGCCGTTGTTGAAATGTTACTTGAAAATGAAATCTCCAGCGCAGATTTTTGGCCTTTATTGAGGGGTTTATGGGGTGGGTTCGAAAAAATTGATCACACCATGTTCGTGCACGCGATGGACGCAGAAAAACGAAAGTCATGTTGGGTTCCGACGGAACAGTGGCATCGGCTTCCCAATGAAATCTCAGTTTTTCGCGGTCAAAGCCTAGGAAAAGAAGTTGGTTTGTCTTGGGCGACAAACTTTGATGCAGCAATGGACTATGTAATTAAATGTCATGGTTCGACTGCCAAAATTCCGATTATCCTTGAAACCAAAATCCCCAAAAGCGCTGTCGCAATGGTTATCGAAAATGGTGAGCTAAATGAGCTCGTCTTGTGGAGGGCGCCACAGATTTCAAACTGCGTAGTCACCCAAATATCCTCTATGACGCACTAATCAATCAGCGACGTATCTCAGGTGTAGTTAAACAGCCCAGGCCGAAGCCAGGACATCGCATCCGCTCAATTTTGTCTTTGAAATTCGCGCGGCGTTAGCCCCGTCCAATGCTTGAATGCCGTAGAAAACGCGGGCTGGTCGGCAAAATCCAGGTAGAATGCAACTTCTCCGATGCTGAACCCGTCCTTGAGATACGTCTTCGCAAGATCGCACCTGATATTTTTGACAATACCACGAAAACTAAGGCCTTCCTCACTGAGACGTCGCGATAGCGAACGTGTGCTTAGCCCAAGGTTTGACGCCACTTCCTGCGCGTTTGCAATTCGTCCCGGGAGCTTATTCAATATCTGGGCTTCAACCTTACTACGTATCCCTGGTGAACTCGCGGTACGCATTCTCAAAAGGGTATTTCCGTAGTCCGTAAGATGGTTTCTGAGTGCAGGGTCATAACTTGGTATTGGGAGATCAAGCGATGCAAGCGACAGAATGATTTCGTTTTCTTCGGCGTCAAAGGAAATCGTGCAGCCCGCCGCTTTTCTCATTGCGGATGCCGAAGACTTAACTGCGTGCTTGTACCGAACTTCTAGAGGGTGAAGGTGAGTATTAGTGACAATGCGCATCAATGAAATTGTCGAGAACAAGAGAAACTCGGTGCGTCGATGA
Organism: Ruegeria sp. BF12; assembly: GCF_056538705.1. NCBI lineage: Bacteria > Pseudomonadati > Pseudomonadota > Alphaproteobacteria > Rhodobacterales > Roseobacteraceae > Ruegeria > Ruegeria sp. BF12. Next base: position 21,116 of record NZ_JBQFTP010000026.1, read on the forward strand.
TACCTGCTGAGCTCGCCATCAACAATTTGCATCCTCATCGAAGCGTGGTTTCCTGACTCAACAAGACTGTATTCAATGCTCTCATCAACCAAAGCACCGTAAAGTGAAGCATTTACAATAGCTTCTCTAAGATTCTGTGAATACTTTGAAATATACCAAACTATGTCGCGAGGCGTTTTAAATGCCAAACCGGCTATTGTAGCGAAGGCTCGGTCTCTTAACTGATCACAAGCCAAACGAATAAATTGACCCTCCTTAAATGGGTCAATCTCTCTGGTGGTCTCTTTCAAGTCGGCTCGCGTCAAACCTGAGTTTCTTAAGACTTCCTCAAATTCATTTGCATCTTCCATGTGCTGCGCGAGCATTTGGGCAAAATGCCGTAACCAAGTGTTGTCGACACCCATCAACCTATTCCAATAATACGCAGTGGTTTTGATGCGGGATGTTCCAAAAATGATATCTGACGAAGGGCTGCAAGTCACTTTGTATAGCAATAAAGATCATCTGTTTTGATAGATTATTTGCATCGAGCTTGAGGCAAGCAGAGGATCCCTCTCTTCCCTATGCTTCCGTTAATGAAGCCGAAAACTGTTCAAACTAACATTCAGCAGGAAACATCATTGTGTAGCCGTCTGCATTCAGGGTGCTTGCAAACCCACAATGTCACAACGAGATCAGCGGGGCGTCGACACTTTCACAACCTCAAAGTAATGATCTAGCACCCTAAGCTTTGGACGAATGAACCTCTCAGGATCAATGGGAGAATAATTCGACAAAACTTGCGTTTAGTTTGTAAGTAGACTCCACGTTTGTAGCGCCATCGTAGAATGCAACATGGCTGACTTTGCGTTCCTCTGAAAGTTCACCTTCGATCCAAAATGCATCGAAAATAGATTTAAGTTCGACGCCCTTGAGGTAGTCAACATGAATGATTTGGTTCGGTGGCGGCGAAGGTGTATGAACGCAAGAACCTGCAACAGGGACAAACAGGAATTCGGTTACAATTCCTCCATCGATTGTCAGTGGCACTATGTACCCGGGCAGCCTGATTGTCGTACCCAGTTTTTCCAAATTTGGACCGCGCCCGATTGCGTTGTTTTGCGCAATGATTTTTCGACGCTCTAGCATCAGGTTTTCCACGTCGACATCATTTGCGGACAGAACACCAGTGGCCGCCTTATACTCTTTAATTAGATCAGGATCAGAACGCTCACTGCTACTGGATGTTCGCCAACGAACTTGCGTTCGCATAGCGTTCAACAACGGATCTGGCAGCGAAGCAAATGGCGTCTCCAGAGACTTTAGCGCTGGTTTCAAATCACGCCAGCTAACCGCAACATGTTCCTGAATAGACTCATCCAACGCTGTGGAGCTTTCGGCAATGGCCAAATCAAGTATGCGCTCAGACATGTCAAAACGCTTAGCCCCCGAAGGAGAGGTTGGGGTAGCAATTTCCTGCGGGTCCCGGGTAACCTCTGCCTGAACGACGTGAATGTGCGCGAACGCAAAAACTGAAATTGTCAGAGCGATCAGGTTACTTGTCATTCCAGAGCTCCAGTTGTTCCTCCAAGTAGCGACGGGGCCAAGTTTTCGGCCAAGGTCTATAAGCAAGAGATCGTTCACTCTCGTGTTTTTGCTGTTCCCGGCCGCTGAAAGCAGTTCCTTGAATCATGCCTCCAATGCCAGTCAAAAAAAGAACGACAAACCCAGTTTAAGTTGTCTGTCCGGCCCGCCGTTAGGTTTGCGCTCTAGAGTGTAGTATCCCACACTGACGTCCATAGCGGTGCCTTTTGCCTCATTGATGATCGAGGTCTTACCAGCGGTCAAACCCAGTGGAATCGCCCAAGCTTCGTCATTGCTGGCGGAGTTCCAATTGTACGAAACGACGTTATTGTACCCGATGTACCAGCCCTCTCCCAAACCATAGTTCAAAATAGGTTGCAGGATGGTCACGTTGAAATCGTTCTCGCCCCACATATGGGCAATGACGCCACCCCACGACAGATCACCTGTTTGCCCAAACATGACAAAGGCAGGGCCAGCACCCCAACCTGCGCCTTGCAAGGCGTCATTCGTGTGCGTTGGCAGGGAAACTTGCAGGCCGTAGCCCAGTGCGGTTCCGCTTTCTCCCGGCGTAGGAGAATAGAATGCCTGCACAGTTGAATCGCCGATACCCCAGGTCAAATCGTCTTCTTCCGAGGGGTCGACAATTCCAGGCGGCAACACGGCTCCGGGCTGGACACCTTGAATCGGCACAATTCCCCGAAGCACTAAGGTGGCGTCCGTCAATGGAACTGAATAGACGGGCTGTAGCTGAAAATTGTAGCTGTCGTCGTCATTCGTCCCGGTTCTGAAGGCGATCGTGTTGTCGGTGATCAGCGCTTTTGTGTCCGCAAGCGGGTTCGCGGCCTTTCGCGCAGCCTGACAAGCGGCATCGCAGGCTTGGGCTTCATTGGCTTGAACACTCATCAGCCCAGCGAAGAAGACAGCACAAGTGCAAAGTCGGCATTTCATCATTTGCTCCCGAGTACCGCTTAGATTTTTCTGTAGACTTTTTCTGAACCTACTTTGCCATCGCGCATTCATTTGGATGGCCCTTGCGCTGCAGCTGCAATTGGTTGGCCAATCTCTGCCCCAATGCTTCGGAACAGTTCCTGATGGTCATTCGTAAGCTGCGAAAGGGTGACAATCTTCTCGAACTGCGCCAACTCAACCAACTGTGGAATGAAGGGCTCGACCAACGCTTCGTGCCGGGCATGGGCAGCGGCATCCACATAACGTTCGTAGCCGTACACCGTCTCGCCAACTCGGGCGAACTCGTAAACTAAAAGCCCGTCATCGGTGGCAGATGCCTCAACCATGTCTCTGGCCAAAGAATCGAAATCCTGTGCGTTTTCAGTCGGAACGCTCAGTATGGCAATGAATGCGACCTCTTCCGCGTTAGCATGAGTCACCATTGAAAAACTTGCAGCCACCCAAAAAGCTGTACAACGAACCAGTTGTTTCAATTTTGGCCTCCTATCCGGAGTTTGCACGAGACGGCCAAGGGCGTTGTACGCCCCAGCCGTCAAATGCCGTCCCGATGCGTGAACCGCCCATCCATTAGCGTGCCCAACACCTTGATGTTCGAGATTTCGCGCGGTTCGACTGCAGTAATGTCCTGATCGAGAACAACAAGGTCGGCATATTTGCCCACTTCGATGGAGCCTATTTTGTCCTCCATTGCTTGCTGTGCGGCAGGATAGATCGTGACCGCTTTCAGCGACTCTTCCAATGAGGCCGGTTTGCGCGACAATGGGAACGGTTTGCTGTCCGGATTTAGTGGGTCCTGCAAAGTCATTGCAATTTCAACGTTCAGGAGCGGACCGATCAGATCAATCGGCGCGGATGGCACATCCGAAGAAATCGAAACGTTGTGCCCCAATGCCATCAGCGACGAATAGCGGGCAAAAATCGCTTCGACCTTTGCGCGCCCCAACAGGTCCAAAGCGTTTACGTCCTGAGCTTCCCAATCGACATGGAAAAGCGGGGTCGTGTTCACCATGATCTCGTTTTCGATAACAGTCTCGTGGTCCTGATCGGACACCCAGAAATAGTGGTGCAAAAGGTTATTCGGAACATCGTACCCCGCGCCTCGCGCCGTCATGATCGCGTTAACCGTGTTGCGCACTGTTTGTGACCCATCGACGTGAGTGCCCACCGGAAGTCCGTTCTGATTGGCCTGCAGGTAGACCGAAGTTATCATTGGGCCTTCAATGGCAGCCGCACCGCGCGTCGCGGACCCATCGGCGTAATCGTCCAGCATCCAGGCAGTCTTTGAACTCCAGTTCCCTTCTGGATGGATTTTGATGCCCCAGATGCGCAGCATGTCACTGTCGTATTGCTCGCGTAATTCGAGTGTGTGTTCTACGATTTCGTTAGCAGTGGCGGTCGGGTCCTTGAACCCCGTCGCTACAAAGGTACGGATCGTTAGCTCACCGTTCTTTTCCAGTTCGTGTAGGTGGGCCAGCGCGAGTTTCTCGTCATCTTTCACGAGGGACAGATCGGTAACTGTCGGCATAGCCATCAGAGGCACGTGAACGGCTGTAATTCCGGTTTTGACGGCCTGATCGTAGAGGTTTTTCTGGATGTCAGGAATTTCACCTGCCGGGTCCCAAGCACCTGCATTTCTAAATGCCGCAGCCCACTGGAACTCAATGCCGATTCCTGTCTGGTTGCCTTCGGCGTCGCGCTGCCAGAACATCACACCCGGCACCTGATCCTCTTCATCAGGGCTAACTTGACCCGCTTCAAAGGCTTTGGAGTTCATCCAAACATCGTGGATTGTGAAGTCGAGGATAAAGACCGGACGGTCAGAAACCACCGAATCCAGATCTTCTTTTGTAGGCCACCCGCCATAAGCCACCTGATTGAACCCATAGCCAAGGATCAACTCCTCGTCAGGGTTTGCATCGGCATATTCCTTGACTGCGGCCAAGGCCTCCTCAAGCGTTTCAATTCCAAACAGACTTACACCGCGCGACGTCCAGCCCGATGCAACGATGTGATCGTGCCCTGACACAAAGCCCGGCAGCAGGGTATCCCCGCCCAAGTCCAGAACTTCGGTGTTATCACCGATCAGCGCCTCGGCCCCAGCAACATCACCAACGTAGCTTATCTGGTTGCCCGTGACCGCAACGGCCTGCGCGGTCGGCGCATCGTCATTCATGGTAAGCACGGATGCGTTGGTAAAGACCAGATCGGCGGCCTGCGCATAGAGAGCAGTTGAGGACACCAATAGCGCAGCAATGGAAAGTGTAAGCTTCTTCATGAGGCACTCCGAGGACATTGACAGGTTTTCTGTGTTCGAGATCGATAGTGTAACCTGAGTTTAGGACTGGCTATCCGAATCGTGCAAACTATTATGAATAATTGAATTTCAATGTGCTACTGCCAGAGCTGGTCGCAGTAAGGGTTAACTGAGGCGCTATGTTACGGTCCAAGAAAATACGTTCAGTGGATCACCTGCCTGATTACACTGGCGTCCAACTCGAAGCGCTCGCTCTCTCTCCACAGGGTCCGAAGCTGAATTGGCGCATGGCCCAACACAATGGTTTTAGCCTTTATTGCGAGGAATATTTTTCGCGTATTCGTTTCCAAGAAGTTCAACACGGCGACACAGTCTTTCTCGGTTTAGTCTTGCCCAATGGCGAACCGGTTCGATTTCAGGGAACTCTATATGAGGATCCGTTTCTTGTGTTCTGGCAAGGGCAAAAGCCAACAGAGTATGACTACGTAGCCGAAGCTGGCACTCAGATATACCTGCTGGAAGTTCCGTGGCTACAGGTCGAGAAGCGTGGATGGGCAACGTTTAAAGCACCCATCCGCCTGTCCAGATCCGACGCTCTGAGTGCTTATGCCCGATGCATTGAGAAATGGCTTTGCCACAAACAAACGACCGCGGATGGGACAGATGCTTGGATGTTAAATGACATCCTTGTAAACCTCGAAAACTTGGCAGGTGAACTCCTTTACCGGACCGAACCACAAATGGGCGCCGACAAGGCGAGCTATAGTCAATGGAAGACCGTTGCGGCGGCTGAAGCGTATTTTTCAGAAAACCCGGCTGGCACGAAACTAACCGTTCAAGAACTGTGCCGCGAACTCGGGGTATCGAGGCGGTCACTCTTTTTGGCCTTTGAAAAACAACTTGGTGTTGGCCCAAGCAAGTTTCAATCGATTGTCCAGCTGCATCGACTAAGGTCGCTTCTGCTGGCAAGCACCTATGAGAAAGGTGTCATTTCCACGCTCATCGGCGAAGCCGGTTTTAGCCACCTAGGCCGGACATCAGTTGCCTACCGCCAATTCTTCGGTGAGACACCGATAGAAACCGCGTCTCGACCAAAAAAAAGTTCAGGCACAGGATCTTCGTAAAACGAAAGTTCGCTCTGGACTCAAGAGCTGCCATTCGATTCAGCCGCCAGATTCATGCTGCGAGCGTATAAGCTGTCGCCGAGAGGGCGGGAAGCGCAAATTCGCTGCGGAACGCGCCAAAGCCCCTATACGTATAAAGAGGGCAGCTTGATTTGGAGGGTGCCCTGGCAGCAATGATTGGGTTGGCCCAAAATGAACAAAGCCGCCCTGAGGCGGCTGGTTCGGCTGTGTTGG
>NZ_JBQFTP010000027.1:0-26114 GCF_056538705.1 Ruegeria sp. BF12
TCCCACCGTCTCCCCGGTGCGCCCCCAGCGCCTCAGCAGCGCCGGTGAAGGGGGTTCTAAGGATAACCGCATACCTCCGCAACCGAAAAATTCGACAAACTTGAAAAAAACCGAAAAAACACAATTTAACTAAAAATAACAGCTACTTATAAAAGTCTCCCCAGCCCGCAGAATGCACAAGAAAGAGGAACTTGCGCCGAATCCGGGGTTTTGCACCGAGTTACCCACAGACTCGGCGCCGAGTCAGGCGGAATCGGCCGGACGGAACCGTGTCAGCAGGCTGGGAAAGGGAATCCGCAGCAGCAGCAGACCAACAATCAGGGACAGATAGACCAACGGCTCGATCTGAAATCCCTTGGCGAGCATAACATAATGCAACCCGCCCAGTAGTGCCGCCGGAAAGACCAGACGCTGAAGGCTGCGCCAGCGAGAACCCAGTTTACGTACAGACAAGTTATTTGAGGTTACCGCCAGTGGGATCATCAGGATGAACGCCGCCATGCCAACCGTGATATAAGGACGTTTGAGAATATCCGCCCAGATCTGGCTGGGCACCTGCACGTCCAGAATCAGCCAAACCAGAAGATGCAGGCTGACATAGGCAAATGTCAGGACGCCCAGCGCCCGACGGAACTTTAGCAGGTTCAGGCCGAGGAACCGCCGCAGTGGTGAAATCGCCAACACGGCGATCAATAGTTGCAGCGCCAGTTCTCCATACTGGTGCTCCAGTGCCTCAATCGGATCAACGCCCAGCCCGCCGGTCAGCCCCTGATAGAACAGCCAGGGCGCCGGAAGTGCGCCCAGCAGGTAAACCAACCAAACGGGGATGCGGCGCAGTATCTGATTCAGCGTCTGCATGGTCTTAGTGGTTTTCCGACAGATCCATACCTTCATAGAGGCCAGCGACCTCTTCTTCGTAGCCGTTGAACATCAGCGTCGGGATACGTTTTGCGAACAGACCACCGCCAATCTGACGTTCCGAGGCCTGCGACCAGCGCGGGTGGTCCACGTTCGGGTTCACATTACTATAGAAGCCATATTCACGCGGGGCAGACATGTTCCAGCTGGTGGGCGGTTCGACATCAGTCAGCGTGATGCGGACAATCGACTTGATAGACTTGAAGCCATACTTCCACGGCACGACCAGACGCAGGGGGGCTCCGTTCTGGTTCGGAATCGGTCGTCCGTAAATGCCAGTGGCCATGATGGTCAGCGGATGCATCGCCTCATCCAGACGCAAACCTTCCCGATAGGGCCATTCGAGGATCGGGTACTGCACCCCCGGCATCTCATCCGGGCGATAGGCGGTTTCAAAGGCCACGTATTTGGCCCCATCCTGCACACCGGCCATGTTCAACAGATCAGCCAGTTCAAACCCGTTCCACGGAATAACCATCGACCAGGCTTCGACACAGCGGAACCGATAGATGCGCTCTTCGACGGTCATCTCGGACATGATGTCCTTGAAATCATAATCACCGGGTTTGTCGACCAGGCCGTCGATCTTGACGCTCCAGGGTTCAGTCACCAGCGTGTGAGCATATTTCGCCGGATCGTCCTTGCGCGTGCCAAACTCATAAAAGTTGTTATATGAGGTGATTTCTTCCCAGCTATTTGGTTCGAGAGCTTCCTGCGCCATGGCCGGACGCGCCATTCCCGCCAGTCCGACACCCGCCAATCCGGCCATCACCTGCCGCCGGTTCAAAAACGCCGCCCTTGGGGTGACGTCGGCATGTGTCAGTGTATTGATCCAGCGATGCGCCATCTATGTCTCCTTGATAAGCTAGCCTGAGGCTTCAGTTAATCCGCTGATAGCACAGCACCAAGGCAACATGCGTCACGATTGGGAGAAGAGACTGTAACGATTCCCATTCGATGGTGAATGCCTACGGCGCAGAACTCCGTTACTGAGCACGCGATACTGCGATAAGTGGCATCAACCTCGAGTGATGCTGAGATCCCCGTGCAAAACTCCGCCAGATTGACCCTGCGTCACCCAAGTTGTTGATTTTGGTCAATGAAACGGCGCGCAAGACAGAGTATTCTACGCCCAAGCGGCCTCGCCTTCTGGCTGCCCAAAGTTGGTAACGCCCAAGGCGTCGCGAAACCCCAACGCAACTTGATCGGAAAGGACACCACATGAAACTGAAACTGGTCGCGGGCCTTTCGCTGGCCCTGATCATCGCGGCATGCGGTGAAAAACAGACTTATCCCATCTCTGGCTGTGATGCGAACTCGACCTATCCCGTGACCTGCGAGGAAATTGGTGACGGGACCCAGCTTGGCAAATCGAATCCGCAAGACCTCAACGCGTTGCCATCCGGCACGTAAACTGTGTGATCGAAAGCCAGAGCTACGCCGCATCCTGGCTGATGGTTTAAAGAGCCCGCCCTTCGGTGGGCTCTTTCTTCGACTGGGGCCGTTACTTGAGAATCGACGCGTTTCCAGCGGATGATGCATCAGTTTCCCGCGCAAACTCTGTCGCAGGGCACACCGGGAATTGTCACGCTGAGTTGATTGAACTGTGCCTATTTGCGAAAAACACCCGAGCCTCCAATCTTTACAAATGCTTCGCTCAACATGCAGGCTGCTGTCCAGGATCCGCGACCTGACCTCCGGATCCGCTGTTCACCCGATTGTCGGGATAGACTGAAGGGAGAAGACGAATGTGTGACATCTGTGTGATGAACGCGGTCAAGGACCGTATGCTGTCAAGAAGAGGGTTTTTCAAAGCCGCAGCGGCCTCGGGCGTTGCGGTCGCCGCGACCGGAGTCAGCGCGCCGGTCGCCCTTGCGGCGGGCCAAGGCAAGGTCGAGGATATGACCCACACGATCAGCGCCGAATTCCCGACCTACTTTGGCGAACCGGGATACGCGTCCGAGCAGGTCTTCAATTTCGCCGAACACGGCCTCAACCTGCAACGCCTTACAGTGAACGAACACACCGGCACGCATATAGATGCACCTTTGCACTTTTCGGCGGATGGTGCGTCGGTCGACGAAATCCCGGTCTCAGATCTTATTGCGCCGCTTTGCGTGGTCGACATCGCCGCCCGGGCTGCCGAAGACGCCGACACCTTGTTAACCCCGGATGACCTGAAGGCGTGGATTTCCGCAAACGGTGACATTCCGGATGGCGCCTGCGTGGCCTTGTATTCCGGCTGGGCAGCCAAAGTCGACACCGACGACTATCGTGGGTTTGACGGACAGGCGCAGCATTATCCAGGTTTCCACCCCGAAGCCGCCATGATGTTGATCGAAGAAACCGGCACACGATCCATTGCGTCCGACACCTTGTCTCTGGATCACGGTATCTCAACCGATTTTGGCACCCATTACGCATGGCTGCCGACAGGCCGGTTTGGAATCGAAAACATCGCCGGACTGGATCGTGTTCCGGCCGCAGGCGCAACGCTGGTGATAGGCGCGCCGAAACATGCGGGCGGCACCGGTGGACCGGCGCGCATTTTTGCGATGGTCTAGGGCCATATTGACAGCGACATGGGAAAACCCGCCAGACTGACCGGTTTTCCCAAAACAGGCGGAGTGGGAAATGCTGACAGGTACTTGCCATTGCGGCACAACTGGCTGGACATTGAATGCCGCGCCTGAGTCGGCCACCGCCTGCAATTGCACGATCTGCAGGCGTTATGGAGCACTTTGGGCCTATGGGTATGTTGGACGGGATATAGAAACAAGCGGCCAGACCAGCACATATCTGCGCCAAGACAGTGGGGATATCTGTTTCCAGTTTTGCCCGATCTGCGGGTGTATAATGTACTTCGCTGCAAAATCAGCAGATCAGCGTGGCCGTTATCGAGCGGCTGTCAATCTGCGTATGTCCGACTTGTCACTGATACATAAGGTGCCAATTCGCCGCTTTGAGGGGCACAACAGCTTCAAGGCACTTCCCGGCGATGGCAGAACGATAGAGGACGTCTGGTTCTGAGCTATGACATGCCCACCCGATGTTGGGCAGCAGACGCTCTGCAATACGCAGAGCTGATACCTGAAACTCAACGCAAAAAAGACCCGCCAAATTGGCGGGCCTTTCTTTTTAGCATTGCGGATCAATGCACCACGGCATCATCCGGGCGGGGCCGATCTGACGTGCCCAGCCTGTCACCGATGATCAGACCTTCGGCCCCGGCGGTGACTGGAACGGTCTCGCCATCCTTGATCTCACCGGCGAGCAGAGCCTCGGCCAACGGGTTCTGCAAAGCACGTTGGATCACGCGCTTGAGCGGACGGGCACCAAAGACCGGATCATAGCCTTCATCAGCCAGCCATTCTCTGGCACCATCGTCCAGCGCCAGCTCGATCTTGCGGGCGGCCAGACGTTTTTGCAGACGCGCCATCTGGATATCGACGATGCCATCCATATCGGCCCGCTTGAGTCGGTCAAAGATGATCGTTTCGTCCAGACGGTTCAGGAATTCGGGCCGGAAATGCGCCCGGACCGCATCCATCACGTCACGTTTGGCCTGCGCACTGTCGGCCCCTTCGGGCAACTGGCTGAGCGCCTGAGACCCAAGGTTCGACGTCAGGATGATCAGCGTCTGCTTGAAGTCCACGGTGCGACCCTGACCATCGGTCAGAACACCATCGTCCAGAACCTGCAACAGCACGTTGAACACATCCGGATGCGCCTTTTCGACCTCGTCAAACAGCACGACCTGATAGGGCCGGCGCCGTACAGCTTCGGTCAGCACGCCACCTTCATCATAGCCGACATAGCCCGGAGGGGCGCCGATCAGACGGGCGACCGCGTGTTTCTCCATGAACTCGGACATGTCGATGCGCACCATCGCGTTGTCGTCGTCGAACAGGAAGTTCGCCACGGCCTTGGTCAGTTCTGTCTTACCCACGCCGGTCGGGCCGAGGAACAAGAACGAGCCCAGCGGGCGGCCCTCATCATTCAGACCGGCACGCGCACGGCGCACTGCGTTGGCCACGGCTGTGACCGCCGCATCCTGACCAATCACGCGGGAATGCAGATCGTCTTCCATCCGCAGCAGTTTCTCACGCTCGCCTTCCAGCATTTTCGAGGTCGGAATACCCGTCCAGCGTTCGACAACACTGGCGATCTGTTCCGGACGCACCGTTTCCTCGGCCATCATGGCGTTGCTTTCGGCGTTTTCGGCCTCGGTCAGCTTTTTCTCAAGCTCGGGGATGACGCCGTAAGACAGCTCACCCGCCTTGGCGAGGTTACCTTCGCGCTTGGCGATCTCCAGATCAGCACGTGCTTTGTCGAGCTGTTCTTTCAGATCCCGTGCGCCCGCAAGCTTGTCACGTTCGGCCTGCCATTGGGCGGTCATCTCGGCGGATTGCTCCTGCAGATCGGCCAGATCCTTTTGCAAGGTTTCCAGACGATCCTTCGAGGCCGCGTCGTCTTCCAGCTTCAGCGCCTCTTCCTCGATCTGCATTTGCAGGATCTGACGATCCAGCTGATCGAGTTCCTCGGGCTTGGAATCCACTTCCATCCGCAGGCGCGATGCCGCTTCATCGACAAGGTCGATGGCTTTGTCAGGCAGGAACCGGTCGGTGATGTAGCGATGCGACAAGGTCGCCGCCGAGACCAACGCCGAGTCCGAGATGCGTACACCGTGGTGCAGCTCGTATTTCTCCTTGATGCCGCGCAGGATGCTGATCGTGTCCTCGACGGTGGGTTCCGTGACCATCACAGGCTGGAACCGGCGCGCAAGGGCCGCGTCTTTTTCGACGTATTTACGATACTCATCCAGCGTGGTCGCACCAATACAATGCAACTCACCCCGGGCAAGCGCAGGCTTGATCAGGTTTGCGGCATCCATCGCGCCGTCGGATTTACCGGCGCCGACCAGAGTATGCATCTCGTCGATGAACAGGATAATCTCTCCGGCGGCCTCGGTCACTTCGGTCAGAACCGCCTTGAGGCGTTCTTCGAACTCACCGCGATATTTTGCGCCCGCAATCAGCGCGCCCATATCGAGCGCGAGCAGCTTTTTATCCTTCAGCGATTCCGGCACGTCGCCGTTGACGATGCGCAGGGCCATGCCCTCGGCAATCGCGGTTTTACCGACGCCGGGTTCCCCGATCAGAACCGGGTTGTTCTTGGTGCGGCGTGACAGAACCTGCATCGACCGGCGGATCTCCTCATCCCGCCCAATGATTGGATCAATCTTGCCCTCAGCCGCGGCCTCGGTCAGATCACGCGCGTATTTCTTGAGCGCATCATAGCCTTCTTCGGCCGACGCCGAGTCAGCCGTGCGACCCTTGCGGATATCGTTGATCGCTTCGTTCAGCTTCTGGGCGGACACGGCTCCTGCATCCAAAGCGTCCTTGGCTTTGGATTTCACCATGCACAATGCCATCAGAACGCGTTCGACCGGCACAAAGCTGTCACCCGCTTTGGTGGCAATCTTTGCGGCCTCATCCAAGACTTTTGCGGTCTGGCCATCCATGTAGATCTGGCTCGCGTCGCCGCTCACCTTTGGGATTTTGGACAATGCGGCATCAAGAGCTTCGACCACGCGCACCGGCGCGCCGCCAGCGCGGGTAATCAGGTTGCTGGCCAGCCCCTGATCATCATCCATCAATGCTTTCAAAATATGTTCGGGCAACAGTCGCTGGTGCCCCTCGCGCAGCGCAATCGTCTGCGCCGCCTGCACGAAACCCCGTGCCCGCTCGGTGAACTTGTTTAAGTCCATAGCAATCTCCTTTTTCTAAGCGCCCTGAATGTGATGCGCCCGCTTGGCAGCACGCGTCAGTTTGGGCCTCACATTCCATTTGGGAAATATCTTTGTCCGTTCAAGAGGCTAAACCGCAGAATCCGGTTTAACGACGAGGCACGGAGTAGACGGTGTACCCGCCAGTTTGCGCCACCTCGCGGGCGTTATACATTTCCACCAGAGATTGTGCCGCGTCACTGCCGGTCGGGCAGGACACAAGGTCCGCTGCATCATCCAGAAAATTGACGGTAAACGCGGTCTCGCCGGTCAGTTGGCAATCGTCATCAGTTGAACGATAGCCGCGCACCAGCCTCAAATCTTCATTTGTAGGCGACACGACAACCGAGTCAGCGGCTTCGGTTTCAAGCGGCATGTCCTGACACGCCGGTAATATCAGAACGAGGCCGAAGCCAATCAACCATTTCATTGTCCCACCTTTCTCAGATCTTCTTATGAGTGAACCCTATCACAGTCTTGCCATGGCTGCTTGATTTCGATCACCGGCCTGTCCTGCATGGACACAAGCGCCCGAACAAGCTAGGACGCAGACGTTTGCCAAAAAGGAGCTTGCCCCATGTCCGATGATCGCTTGATCGTAGCCCTCGATGTTCCCAACGCCCTGCAGGGCCTGGCCATGGCCGAGCGGCTGGGTGATGCCGTCTCATTCTACAAGATCGGGCTGGGTATGCTGACGGGCGGTGGTCTGGCGCTGGCGAATGAGCTGAAGCAGGATCACGGCAAGCGTATTTTTCTGGATATGAAGCTGTTTGACATCGGCAACACGGTTGAGAACGCCGTACGGGGTCTGGCGCAGTTCGATCTGGATTTCCTGACCGTTCATGGCGACCCCCACGTGGTGCGCGCTGCTAAAGAAGGGGCTGCGGGCAAGGACCTCAAGATTTTGGCGGTGACCATCCTGACGTCGCTGAACCGTGACGACCTGGATGCCAGCCTGCTGAAAGAGGGTGACGTGCAGGATCTGGTTGTCGAACGCGCCGCCAAAGCGCTTGAGGCCGGAGCGGACGGCGTAATCGCCAGCCCGCAAGAGGCCGCCTTGATCCGCGCCCTGCCCCAGGCCGAAGGCCGCCTGATCGTCACCCCCGGTGTTCGGCCCGCTGGTGCCGAGCTGGGCGATCAGAAACGCGTTGCCACCCCGGCCAGCGCGATCGGAGACGGAGCTGACCACATCGTCGTCGGCCGCCCGATCTATCAGGCAGAGGACCCAAAGGCGGCGGCCGAAGCTGTACTTGCTGAGCTAAATTCCTTGACACAACACTGAAAGGACACGCGTTTTCCGGGAATTTCGACCCAACGACCGGCCCCAACGCGTTGACCTTACGTCACTTTCCGGTCTCTCCGCGCCAAATCGTCTCTGTGCCCGAAAACACACATGAAAAATACGAGTTTTGACGATGTGACCTCGGTCCTATCTAAATCTCGGAATTTGAGCGATTCTGAGGGCGTGATACTCCCCGCGGACCATATCTTCCTGAGGTCCGTCACCTCCCCCCGCCAATCGCGGGGGGTCTTCTTCCGAAAGCAATGCTTGCTTCAAAACATCCCTGTTGCGGCCATGTAATGGCGTAAGCGGATCGCAAAATTGGGAACCGCCAATGCGTCTTGCAGATACAATTCTGGCGACATCAGCAGCCATCCCTGCCCTTCATCACCGAATCTGATCAGGTTGACATCGCCGGGTGGACGGAGCGCCGCGAAAAACCAGTTTTCACCATATTGGCGCGACCAGACGAAATCCTCTGCCGTAAGGTGCAGGCCGACCTCTTCAATCGTTTCGCGCGTGACGCATTGCAACGGCGTCTCTGCCCCTTCCCGCCCGCCTCCGGGAAAATCAAAATGACCCGGAAAAGGGATATCCTTGTTGTCGTCCCGTTGAATCACCAGCAGGTTCGATCCAAGAAACAGCGCAACCTTTGCTCCGGTGAAATGCATGAACGGCTTTTTCTTTGTTTCCTGACAGGATAAATTTTAGCCAACACCTCACGCAAACCAAAGCGCATAAATCTGAGAAGTGAACGTAATGCCTGCTTTATGCCGCGACTGCTTTTCGACAATGCAACAGGAAGCGCGCTGCCCCTCCTGCGGAAGTCCGCGGATCAAGGCGCACCCCGAGCTTTTTGACCTGTCCATTGCGCATATGGATTGTGATGCGTTTTATGCCTCGGTCGAAAAGCGCGACAATCCGGAACTGGCCGACAAACCGGTGATCATCGGCGGCGGTAAACGCGGTGTCGTGTCTACGGCGTGTTATGTGGCGCGGATTCGCGGGGTTCGTTCGGCCATGCCAATGTTCAAGGCGCTGCAGCTTTGCCCTGATGCCGTTGTCATCAAGCCGCGCATGTCGGTCTATGCTGAGGTGTCCCGCCAGATCAGGGCGATGATGGACGAACTGACGCCTGTGATCGAGCCGCTGTCCCTGGACGAAGCCTTTATGGACCTGTCCGGCACGCAACGCCTGCACGGCGCACCACCGGCAGTGATGTTGGCCCGGTTGGTGAAACGGATGAAGGATGAACTGGGTGTAACCGGCTCAATCGGTCTTTCGCACAATAAGTTTCTGGCAAAGGTGGCCTCGGATCTGGACAAGCCGCGCGGGTTTTCGGTGATCGGCAAGGCGGAAACGGCCGACTTCCTCTACAACAAGCCCGTACGCCTGATTTGGGGCATAGGTCCGGCCGCGCAAGAGTCATTGGATCGGGCCGGTATCCGAACCTTTTCGGACCTGCTGCGCTGGGACCAGGAGGCGCTGACCGCGCGGTTCGGGTCGATGGGCTATCGCCTGTGGCATCTGGCGCGCGGTCAGGACAAACGGCGCGTATCCTCGCACGAGCCGATGAAGTCGATCAGCAACGAGACCACGTTTTTCGAGGATACGGCCAGTCTGGACATCCTGGACGGTCACCTGTGGCGCATGTCCGAAAAGGTTGCGGACCGGGCCAAAGCCAAAGGGCTGGCCGGGCGAGTTGTGACGCTGAAGCTGAAACAGGCGAACCACAAGATCATCACCCGGCGCGTTTCACTGCGGGATGCCACGCAGATTGCGGATCGTATTTATCGCACCGCACGCGGATTGTTCGATCAGGTCGGGGACAAAGGACCTTATCGTCTGCTTGGCTGCGGGATATCCGATCTGTGCCCAGAAGATCAGGCCGATATCTCAGGCGACCTTCTGGACCCCGGCGCAGCCCGGCGGTCTCAGGCAGAACGCGCCACGGATGAGATCAGGCGCCGGTTCGGAACGGATGCGATTGTAAAGGGCCGGGCCTTGCGCTGAGGTCACTCGGCCGCCAGTTGCAATGGTTCGCCGCCGATGCCGGAAATCTCCATGATCACCTGGCGCAGCGTCTCACGGAACGCTTCGAAGTTATCGCTGGGTTCAATCTTGCCTTCATCCATATAGAGCGACCGGTCGATCTCGATCTGGATGGCATGCTGGTTGCGCCCGGGCCGCCCATAGGTCTGCGTCACGTAAGCCCCGGCAAACGGCGCATTTCGCGCAACCACCAGACCGGCCGACGCGAAGGCCGCTTCAATCCGGTCCACGATTCCCGCAGAAGCCGAAGCCCCGAACCTGTCGCCCAACACGATCTGCGGTCGCTGAGACTTGGCAGTGCTGGCCATTGCAACGGCCTCATGCGGCATCGAGTGGCAGTCGATCAAAATGGCCTGACCAAAGGTATCGAGCGATTCGGCCAACAATGACTTGAGACGCGCGTGATAGGGCCGCCAGCACGTGTCGATGCGCAGGCGCGCCTCGTCCATGGTCAGCTTGCCGCGATAAATCGCGCGCCCATTGGCGACAACCCGGGGAATCACGCCTAGCCCCGATGCGACCCGAGGGTTGTGCCCGTGGCGACGCGCGCCCTGAATCAGTGCCGGATCCAGTTCCTCCGCACTGCGGTTCAGGTCCAGATAGGCGCGCGGCTTGGTTGCCGAAATGAGGGGTGCACCATAGTCGACAGCCGAGGAAAACAGTTGATCTACAAACGCATCTTCCGAAGACCGAATCACATTTTGGCTCAGAACTGTGCGATTTAACATTGCATCGGGGTAGTTTCGGCCACTATGCGGAGAAGAAAACACTACGCAAGACGTGCGTTTGACGGGCATATCCAATACGTAGGCAGCGTTCTTCATGGTGACTCCTTGTTCGCTTTGAGCATAGACCGGAAAATAGTTCTGCCAAACCCCTTGAACCCCTCTGCGACTCCTTTTATAGACCCCGCTACCGGCGCGGGGTTCCGCGCCCCATTTCGTTATGGGGCTGGGCACGCAAAGGTAAAGTGGGCGGTTAGCTCAGCGGTAGAGCACTTCGTTGACATCGAAGGGGTCACAAGTTCGATCCTTGTACCGCCCACCATCTATTCACTGCTTCGGACCTCCGGGGCACCCGCTAACCCAGGCGCTGGCCACGTCCTTGATGAAGGCGCCGCAGATTGGAGACAGACCCATGAAGGTCAAGAACTCGCTCCGCTCGCTCAAGAACCGGCACCGTGATTGCCGTGTTGTGCGTCGCAAAGGCCGCGTCTACGTGATCAACAAGACGCAGCGCAAGTTCAAAGCTCGCCAGGGCTAAGAACTGCACATAACTGTTTAAAAGAACCGCGCCCCTGGGTGCGGTTCTTTTTTTGGGTGCTTCTATGTCTGCTACGCGGACAAACCGGACTGTCCCCAGTAGCTTCAATCTCCCGCCAAGTAATCGTTGATTGCGTCAATCGCCGCGTATGTGAAATCATCGTAGAACGCGCCTGTCGACTGAGGTTGTGAGGCTTGTCTGATGAAGGCCGTGTTGTTAGCTCGATCAATGTAAATCCACTGACCGTGAATGCCGAGCGCGGTGAAGGCTTCACGGCCTTCGTTGTGACGCACCCACCATTGTGCACGATAGCTACCTTCTCCATCGGGCATTTCGTTGACATTGGGACCATTCGTCCAGGCGTCTCTATCACCCCCTGTTTCCAACGCTTCGATTACGGCCTCAGGTACGACGACTTCACCGTTAACCATTCCATCATTCAGCATCATGGTAGCAAATCGTGCCAAGTTGTGCGGTGTTGCATTCAGTCCACCGCCAGCAAATAGGGTGCCATTTTGATCAAGCAAAACGTAGGTCTCACCTTCAGCGCCGACCTTTTCCATTAGTTCTGTGAGTTGGTCAAAGAAAGACTGATCTGTCACACGATTGGTGACCCAGTTGACCACGTCTGTTTTGGGGGTTTGGTAGTGAAACACTTCTCCATGCGCATGTTCTGGATCAATGTCCAGGGTCGGCAAATACCCATAAATGCTGTCAGGCAAGTCCTCTCCAGGGTTGGAGGGAAGCAGGCCAAGAACGCGTCCATACTGTTGGATTCCGGAATTGGGGTCAGCATATTCTTCCGTAAACGCCATAGAATTAGTCATATCCAGAGCTTGGCCAAAGGTTGCTTCTCCAAAAGCTCCAGAGGGTGCCAGTTCCGGAATGATTTCTTTCAAAGGAGCGTCTTCTTGAACAAGCCCCGCGTCGACGGCCATTAGGCCGAAGAGACCTGCAAACGATTTGGTCACCGACATCATTTGGTGCGGTTGATCGGCGTGCATGCCGTTTAGATATCTTTCGAAGACAATAGTATCGCCTCTCAGAACCAAAAATGCATCTGTGTAAGTTTGCTCTAGGAAGCCATCGAGACCCACATTCTCGCCATCTGGATGAGCGATACTCAGTCTTTCAATCCCTCCGTCTGGGGAGACTTTCAACTTGCGTGGCGCTGTGGAGGGAGGGATGTTCGCCGAGGGATAGAATTGGCGCATGTTTTGGTAGGACCAGCGATTGTATGGCACGCCAAACAACGCGTTATTACGAGTGACACGCTTGTCGGCCGAAGGTGGGAAGCCTTTCATAAGACCGAGTTCATTATGTGTGGCGTAAGGATTGTCCCCATGCTCATCGGCTGACGAAAAAGTCGTTGAAATGGAAATAATTGCAACTGTTGTGGCAAGCGTTTTGATAAACATTTTTTGAACCCTCCCAAGATGAGATTAACACATCAGGTTTTTTGAACGTTCGCAACTTTCTTGCGCGAGCAACTCTTGCGGTTTGGGAGTATGAAAGGCTGCTCTGGGCTCATTTCGGTCATTCCCACCGCTTTTTTCAGGTACACGTTGGCTCATGCTTATACGCGCCCACCAACGGCGACCTTTTGACCAACTAATTTTGTCGGAATTGCTTGCATCTCCTCGAGAATCGTTTAATTGACCAAATCAGTCGGATTACGACCCGCCACAACTTTCAATGTTGGGAAATGAAATGCTGAAATCTTCCACCTGCGTTGCCGCCGCTCTGACGGCCCTGATTGCAACCTCCGCCGCTGCCGAAGGGGAACTGAACCTCTATTCCTCGCGCCACTACGACACCGACGAAAAACTGTACGGTGACTTCCAAGAGGCCACTGGAATCACCATCAACCGCATCGAAGGCAAGGCTGATGAGTTGATCGCCCGTATGGAAGCCGAAGGGGCGAACTCGCCTGCCGATATCCTGCTGACCGTCGATACATCACGTCTGGCACGCGCCAAAAACGCGGGCATTCTCCAATCGGTCGACAGCACCGTTCTGGAGGAGCGCATCCCCGCCAACCTTCAGGATATCGACAACGAATGGTTCGGTTTTTCCCAGCGCGGTCGTATCATTTTCTACGACAAGGAAAACGTCGCGAACCCGCCAGCCACTTATGCCGACCTGGCCAAGCCGGAATACAAGGGCCTGGTCTGCATCCGGTCGTCCAGCAACACCTACAACCAGACTCTGCTTGCATCGATCATCACTCATGAAGGTCCCGAGGCCGCCAAAGCATGGGCCGAAGGTATCGTCGCCAATATGGCCCGTGAGCCGCAAGGCGGCGACACAGATCAGCTGCGCGGCATCGTGTCGGGTGAATGCGACATCGCGGTTTCGAACACCTATTACTTTGCCCGTGCGATCCGCAAAGATGTCAAAGGCGTGTCTGCCGATATCGATGCAATCGGCTGGGTCTTCCCCAACCAGGACGGCACCGGTGCGCATATGAACCTGTCCGGCGCCGGTGTGGCGGCGAACGCTCCGAACAAGGAAAGCGCCATCCTCTTCCTCGAGTATCTGGCTAGCGATTCCGCTCAGTGGTACTTCTCAGCCGGGAACGATGAATTTCCCGCCGTCGAGAGTGTTGAGCTGGTCGACTCGGTTAAATCGCTGGGTGAATTCAAGGCAGACGACGTGAACCTTTCCGAAGTTGCCAAGAACCTGCCCGAGGCCCAGAAGATCTTTAACGAAGTTGGCTGGAAGTAAGCCACAGGCAAGAACCGAGCAGTGTGAAGGGCGCAGAATTTCTGCGTCCTTTCTATTTCTTACCAGTCACTTCCGAGAACCTTCAGCAACACGCCTATTCACACCCAACTTTAAAATCGAACGCCAAACCCAATAGAAAATCCCGAGAATTGGTCAGCAATCACACCATTAAGCATGATACGCCCCGCCTGGACCGCCGGGAGCCCGATCTTTGTCGTGTCGACCTCAATACCAACACCGGCCGTCGCCAGCCAATCAGTATCCAGGACCATCGCGCTATCGCCGTGATAGAGCACAACCCCGGCATCCAAAACCAGCTTTGACGGACGACCAAGAAGCCTGACATTCTCAAGCGGATAGCGATAACGTGAAAACAACGTCGTTTGGTTGGAATTGGCCTTGGCGCCTTCCGCTTGCGGTTCGTTTATTGGCTGGAACTCCAAAAACGACTGCCGTACACGAAACTCGGCCTCCCACGGCCCGAATTGCGCCTCGCGAAAGAGGCTCAAGGATGCTCCGACGCCGTATGCGTTGAGGTTTCCATCAACCACATCGCCCCCGCCCGAGCTGGAGGGAAACAACGGGAAATTCGAAAAGACAGCATCTGTCGTGACATGTCCCAGCGACAGGTGCGCTACGGGGCGGAAGTACCAATCGTTTGCAAGCGGAAACTCCCATCCGAGGCCAAATGTTGCGGCCAAGCTCGACCATTTCACATCGACTTCGGAATCGGACGCGAACTCGGGAAAAATAAGCGTTGGATTGTAGTTCTGGTATGCAACCAGACCTTCAATATACATGCCGTTTTCCAATGGCTTGAACCCGCCCCGCAGCTGGGTCGAACGCAGGCTTCTTGCGTCACCTGAAGCGCTGAGAAAGGCAAGAGATGACAGTGTCTCGTTTGGGGTTGCTGCAATGCTCAGCACCGCCAGCGCCGCTCGGGCCGCCGCTTCTGAGGCGTCTGGATCGAGGTTCTCAGCTTCTGATTGCGGGGCGAAACTCCAGATCAGAAACGATATGTACGCAACAAGTCTTTTCAATACGTGGGTTCGCCTGTCGAAGATGCTCTGCTGTAGCGTGCAACCACTTGGGAAGCGCAAGGAGTACTGGGACAATGCTATCCCAGTCGCATCCTCCTAAAAATCCAAAACAGCGAAGTCACGGCTATGAATCCTGAAGGCGGGTATTTTGGAAACACCTAAGGGCGACGAGTTTTCAGGCCACCTCTGCCGCACATCTATCGACCGCCAACTGGAAAGTGATTTGGCAAACGGCATTTGATTGGGTTCAATTGGATCAGGAGGTGCGCCATGAAACCGGAACGTTTCGAGAAGTTTTACTTTGCCAAAGTCGGCATGGGCGAAGCTTGTGGTTGCGCCGAACGAGTGATCGATGTGTTCGAATTCAACCGGAAAGGCGGCATGCAATCCAAGCGGGCGCTGAAACAGGACCGGCGGAAACACAGGTCATTCCGGTCATGGGCCGTCAAATACGGACTTCTGAGCCGCAAACGCCAGTTTTAGGGGGGCTCTCGCAGCTCTCGTCATCTATTGGCTATGAGTCCTGACCCTAGGCAACGCAGGCCAATACGTTCCCGATCAGGTGAGGCAGGTCGTGTAGCATGAAAGATGCTTCGCGCTGCCGGGAGCCGTTCTTCGACACTCACTTCGAGATGGGGGACTCTGAGACCCTGGGGTCGCAACCGAACAGCGGCGACAGTTTCATGCTACGAACTAAATCTGCCACATACTGTTTTAGTTGAATAGCGAAATTGCTTCATGCATTATATTTGAAAATCGAATAGATACCCCATGGATATTGAACTCGCGCGAACATTTCTGGCGATTGTTGAAACGGGCAGTTTTCTGGAGGCTGCCAACAAAGTTTACGTCACGCAATCAACAGTGAGCATGCGTATTCGGTCGCTCGAACAACAGCTCGGACGACCAGTATTCGAGCGAGGGAAATCCGGCGCCACACTTACTCCGGCCGGGCATCGGTTTCACAAGCATGCGCAGGCACTTGTCAGATGCTGGACACAGGCCCGGATTGACGCCGCCCTGCCTGATGCGGTGGAAACTGCCCTGGAAATCGGTGCTGTGCCCAGCTTGTGGGACGGGTTCCTGATCGATGCGATGCCAGAGTTTATGCAAGCGTTTCCGAATGTGGCGGTTCACGGGTCTACGGTTTCAACTGAAACACTACTAAGCCAAACAACTGCGGGCGCGCTGGATTTGGCTGTGATGTATGATCCGCGGAACACTGTCGGGCTGACCGCAATGCAGTTGTTCGAAGATGATTTCGTACTCGTGAGCAGCGATTTCGATACCTCGCGAAACCCATTTGAAGAAAACTATGTTCTAATCGACTGGGGGCCGGAGTTCCGTGCCGATCACCTGCTGAACTTTCCGGAAATTCCGACGCCAATGTTGCAGCTTGGAATTGGCACTCTTGGCCTGAACTACTTGAAAGCCCAGCCTAGCGCCGGATATTTCCCCTGGCGGGTAGTTGCGCAGGAAGTCGAAACCGGTTGGTTGAGGGTGATTGAGGATGCTCCTCGGTTTGCTTATGCCGCCTATGCCGTTTTTGCTAACGATGATCCGGAAAGCCTCCCCTGCAAGGCGGCCCAGCTTTTGAGTGACTTTGCAAAAGAACAGTTTCCCGTCACGGCCTGAGATGGCGGGCTACGCGCTGCTTACCATTTGGAAGGCGAATTTTCAGTTTTCGGAAGCCTCCAAGGTTTCGGTCGCTGCGGGCTGCATTTTGCCAGACTCGAACATTAGACCTGCGGTAATCCCGACCATCAAAACGCCGCCCATGATGGCCCAGTACCTCCAACCAAAAGATCTTTGTAAACGCATTTTTCTCTCCACGGCCGTCCATCGAGACCAGATCAGTATAAGGAGGTATAAAAGTCTGCCAAATCGAAGGGATTGACACTCAAAGAGACAATATACTGAAAACAAACATCTATTCAGATCATCGATAACACAGTTGAGAAAAAATCATAAGGTTTGGCACTCCGAAAACGAACATTGATCCCCTAAAATATCGAAGCAGAGGGAAAGGAGGTATCGATGGATAGGCGTTGGATTAATCGCGTTACCGAACACATAAGGCGTTTCATTGCGTCACAACGGTTCGGGATCGTGAAGCACTCGGCAGCACAACAGCAGGAATTGCAAAGCCCACAAGATTGGGACGATGCCGCCGAGATATGGGACCCGTCCGAATTCGACCCGGAGAAAGAAAATCGGGAACGACGTTTGCGCCCGAGCGATTATGAATGGGAAGTAACCGGCGAACTTCCTTGGCGCGGGCATAATCACCGATTCAAAGGAGGCTGAGGGATATCCCAAGCCTGAACGTTGGATATTTCAGTCACAGGTGACGCAATACTCGCGCCCCTTGATCCCGCATCGTATACCGTTTGGGATCCGACGGCACCGAATGTGAATTCCCACTCCGGATAGCACGCCCCAAAACAATTGAGATTGCAGAAAAATTACGTCGCTTTCAGCCTCTTAGGTCGAAAACAGCGCAGCGCCATCTGCGCGTTTTGGCAAAATTCAGTACCAATCAAGAATGGTGTACAGAATGCTGGAAGTTCATTCGATTCCCGGTGCGTTTACCGCGCGGGAATGTGAGCAAATTGTTGCTGCATCACAAAAAGCCCCGGCAAACGAGGCTCTGCTTGTTGGACAGAACAAGGATCATAATCTGCGCAGAGCGGATGTGACTTGGCTGGACGACGTCGACGGCTCTGATTGGGTGATGTCACGCCTGATCGATGTGGTCCGTCGCTCCAACACCGACAAGTTTGGCTTCGATCTGAGCGAGTTCGCCGAAAGTCCGCAGATTGCCTGCTATAAAGCATCAAATGGTGGTCATTTCGCGTGGCATTCCGATATCGGCGACGGGCCTGTCGCCCGAAAAAGAAAGCTATCGCTGGTCGTTCAACTCAGCAAACCCGGAATGTACGACGGCGGAGACTTGGAGATAATGCCGGGCGCTTATGCAGTAACGGCCAGCCGGCATCAGGGCAGCGCGACCATCTTTCCCAGCTTCTTGTTGCATCAGGTGACACCGGTTGAGAATGGTGATCGGTATTCATTGACGGTCTGGGCGCATGGCCCGGCATTTCGGTGATGATTTCCGTACCCGTTTGATTAAAGTCGGGACCCATTGATTTCCGTTTTGCGGCGTGATTCACGGTTCAAAAACGAGCGGTGAACGTGTCTGATCTCTTCTGGCTTACGGATGCGCAAATGGCGCGTCTGGAGCCCTTCTTCCCGAAGCCCCACGGCAAGCCGCGCGTCGATGACAGGCGTGTGGTGAGCGGGATTATCTTCATCAATCGCAATGGTTTGCGGTGGCGGGATCCAGCCGTCGGCACGTATAATGCGAATATGACAAGAGATATTGAAGCCAACGCTAAGACAATCGCTGATGCCCTGACCTCTCCGGTCAGGATGACGGGTTTGGTCATATGCGTTTCCTCTTAGATTGTGGGGCACCGCATTGGGAAGCATGGATACAAAAAGACCGCCCAAGCGGCGGCCTCGGAATAGATGGTATTATCCGGCCGCCTTATTTCGGGGCCAGCCACCAGAGTGTCGAAAGGAGCATCAGGTTATCCATGCCGACAGCGGTATTGCCGGAAACGAATGCCGTCAAGCTGACACTGTGGGTGATTCAACCGCAGATCGCTTCACATAACACCCGTTCAGCGACGTTCGTGGTTCGTGATCCGGCGCGGGTTGGAGGCCTTCACGAAGAAAAAAAGGTGGCCCGCAGTATTGTGTCATGGTTTCGATGCTTGTGTAGCTGAAATCTCTGAAGCCGATTTTGTTACACTGAAGTGTGGCAGACAAGCTTACCTGTCTCCAACTGACCTTCACTCATATCCTCTCTCGGGCACCAGATAGAAAAGCCATGCTCATGTTCTCTCAGAATGCCCAGAGCATCATCAGATCGGAAAGTGATCAAACAATCCATACCGCGTAGTTCAACAGGATGCGTTGACGGGGGCAATGCGCGTCCAAACAGACGATGGAATCTGTATCCCGTGAGGACATCGGACAGAACACACTGTAGATATGAAGGTATATCTGCGAGGTCGTCCTTTTCGAAACCACCTTTCCTATTTTTAACGCGCACACGCAGTTGCTGAGAAATAAACGTGTCCCGGCTTGGTGCAAGCGCCCATTTTATCGAAAATTCACCAAGTTGTTCAGCAAATGCTCTCCGCTTCTCGAGGATGCTCTTCAGTTCACCCTGGTCGATTGGAGTATCAGGTGGCATCGCCTCTGCTTTCGCCACAAATTTATCGAAAGCTTCAAAAAACCCAGGGCCAAACCTTTCCATTGCCGCATAATGCTGTGCCAACTGCTCGTCATGACGTTTCAGGGGAGGCGAGTTTTCATCACGTTGTGACATCTTCTCGTTAAACTCCTGCCGCGACTTGTCGTCGTAAGTGCGGTTGTAAGCAATGCTCTGGGCTTCTCCTGCTGCAATTCCCCAGTTGGTGATCCACTCTTCTGCGGGTGGGTCGATAAATGCGCGGTCCTCGCCAGTGTCCATCTCGTAATGCAAATTGAGCGCCCAACGCGGGAACGTCTTTCCAAGATCGAAGAACCCGGCATCATCCAGATCTGGAAGGTCCTCTGGGACTTGCCTTGGTTGCGCTTTCTGCATCTGCTCCTCGGTCAGTTGAACAACACGATAGCTACCCGCATCCTGGCGCAGGAAAGACACAAACAGAAGCAGCGCCCCACTGTCTTTCAATTTGACAGGCTTTGGTTCCGACAAAGCATCAAGGTCGACCTGAAGAACAAAGTGCATCGGTCTCCCGTCAGGATCGCGCGGCCATGCGTGATCAACTGGCAAAAGCGGCAGGCCACCGAACCAGGATGTTGCGGTTTGGTCTGCCTCAAACGGTGAGCGGAGGTGCAAAAACCAAGCGGGCAGTTCCGCGGCGCGATCAGCCTCACCATCCATTGCAAGGAGTTCGCTGTTTCGGATTTCATCGTCCTTGGTGTTCCAGACGGTTTCCTTCTCGGGTGTCGTGTTCTGCTTTGTTTTCTCTGGCCAGTTCTTGATAAGAAGACCGACAAAACAAAGGGCTATGAAAAAGAAAAGGCACAGAACGCCTTGCGCCAACGAAATTTCACGTAGCTGGATGCCAATGGCGGCAATTGCCACAAACATGAAGGCTGCCGCGAAGAAAAAGGTGCTTATTATCTTTTGCATGGGCGGATCGTTCAATCGAAGCTTTCAATTGACCCACATCTAAACTTGAATTTTAGCAACCTAAAGCAGAATAGTACGCGACCAAAATTCGACCTTCTGTCTGTAGCCAACGTCGGAATTAAAAGGGCTCCGGCGCAACTGGCGCCGGGGCCTTTCTTGGGTCCCACCAAACGGAATGCGTCACCAGGAGACCCGCCTTTTATACCCGTCAACCGGAAAACGTGGTCAGGCCGCCGCGTAGTGCCTAAACACTTCCGTAGTGCCATCCTTGCGGATCAGGAAAACCGAATAGGCCTCTCGTTCACTCTCCGGTCCCATGCCGGGTGAGCCAAAGGGCATACCGGGAACGGACAGCCCCACCGCATCGGGGCGCTCGGCCAGAAGACGCCGGATATCGGTTGGCGGCACATGGCCCTCGATGATGTAGCCCTCGACCAGGCCGGTGTGACAGGAGGCCATCTCCTCCGGGACACCCTTTGTGGCTTTATATTGAGACAAGGTCTCCCAGGAGGCGTTCTGCACCTCCATCTCGAACCCGTCGCGCTGCATGATGTCGATCCAGGCACCGCAACACCCGCAGTTCGGGTCCTTGAGGACCTCTACCCGCGGTTTGGCGGTTGCAAAGGCTGGCGTGGCCAGAGCGATGCCGGAGGCACCGAGGCCAGCCAGAAAGAGGCGGCGGTCGAGTGTCGAGGTGGTCATGTCATTTCCTTTCCGTTTTCGCGCCCGCGGTTTGACGTGTTTCTTGTGACCGAAACCGCGGGCAAGTGTCATGATATGTGTCAAGCGGGTGGTCATGAGCCGCCCTGCATTTGTTCGCTTTCGGTGCGCACCGCTTGCATCTCGCGGATGCGCTCAGGCCAGGTGGACTTGATATAAGCAAGGATGTCCCAAATCTGCTGATCGCTCAGACTGTCGCCAAATCCCGGCATGCCGCTGGCAAAGCCGGACACGCCGCGGGTTTGCAGCGCTGCTGCACCACCCTGTTTGGTGTAGTCAAACAGCAGCGCATCCCCGTGATGCCAGGTATGGCCGGTCTCGTCATGAGGCGGAGCAGGAAGGGTGCCATCCTCATTTGGGGCACGCCAGTTGGGCTGTCCTTCCAGTTCAGCGCCATGGCAGGAGGCGCAGAATTCGGCATAATGCACCGCGCCCTCCTCAACATCGGACTCTTTCGGTAGCACTGGCGGCCCCGCCTGCGTGCCTGACGACGCGAGCCAGGCGACCGCAGCACCGGTGACGACAATCCCGGCCAAGGCAAATGCAAAGATGGTTCCAGTTTTCATTGCCTCATCCCCCTTCATGTTCGTCCATCAGGTAGGTCGCGATAGCCATCCGGTCGGCCTCAGTCAGGAAACTTGTGCCGTAAAGCACGACCTCGCCCATGGAGCCGCCAAAG
The DNA here is from genome assembly GCF_056538705.1 of Ruegeria sp. BF12. Classification (NCBI taxonomy): domain Bacteria; kingdom Pseudomonadati; phylum Pseudomonadota; class Alphaproteobacteria; order Rhodobacterales; family Roseobacteraceae; genus Ruegeria; species Ruegeria sp. BF12. The sequence goes on from NZ_JBQFTP010000027.1 coordinate 21,682, forward strand.
GCGTCCCCTTCGGGTGTGATGCCGGTGCGCAGGGCATAGGCCAGGCTGGCCACGTCCCATCCCTTGTCAGCCAATGTCACATGATCGATAGCCGGTGCTTTCTCACCGCCGGGCAGCGCATCGCTCCCCAGGAAGTGCTCTGTGTCCGACTTGCGCGCGCCAGCGAGGTTACGCGCCGTATGGCAGGCCGCGCAATGGCTGGCGCCTTCGACCAGTTCGCGACCGCGGTTCCATACCGCGTCCTTACCCGCCACCGGCCCTGTCCTCGGCGGCTCCAGAAAAGCGACGCGCCAGAGTTTCAGCGCCCAGCGCTGGTTGAACGGAAAGCTCATCTCGGGCGGACGCGATGGTTCGGCGACCGGTGGAACTGTTCGGAAAGCCGTCCAGAGATCGGCAATCTCCTGATCCGAGAAGTTGGCATAGAAAGGATAGGGGAAGGCCGGGTAGTAGGCGTGCCCTTCGGGCGAAACCCCCTCGCGGACGGCGCGGGCGAACTGTGCACGGCTCCAGCCTCCGATCCCGTGGTCCGGGTCGGTGGTGAGGTTCGGCGAATACTGCGTGCCAAACGGGGTTTCCAACGCCATGCCACCCGCCAGTGGCGCTCCGCCTTTCGCGAAATCGGTGTGGCACGCGATGCAGCCGGAGGCGCGGGCCAAATAGGCACCGCGGTCGACATCCCCCTCCAGGGTGATGGGCGCGAGAGGCTGGCCGATCGGCCAGGCCATCAGGCCGGCAAGGCTAACCGCGGCGATAACGGCGCCAGCCAGCCCCAGACGATAGAACATACGCATCGTCCTGGCCTATTTCTCGACCCGAAAGCGTGTATGGCAGGCCGAGCAGACCTGCCCCATCATGGCGAAAACCCCGTCGGCCGGCATCTGTGACAGGTCCATCGTGTCGAATTCAGCGGCGCCACCCATCATGCCACCCCCCATCATGGAGCCACCTGTCATTGTGCCGCCCTGACCGCCCATCATATCGCCGACTGCTGGCGCTTCGCGCGCCATCATCAACCCGTTTTCGGAAGCTTCCGCCAATCCGTCTGCCATCACACGCAGCTGATCGGCCAAGGCCGAAAACGCCTCCCAGTCCTGCCAAATCTCTGGCTTCGCCTCGGATGGCGCATCAAGACTGCCTTCGGGGAACAATTTTGTCAGCGCCTCGCCCGCATGGCGGCTGACATCCTCCGACCGTTCGCGCACCACAGCGGCATCATAATCGACCTGCCCCCGCATCATCGGGGTCAGCACTTTCATCGCATCTTTCATCACGCCCATGCTATCCATGCGTTCTTTGACAACGCCGGTGGCTCCGCCATGCGCAAACACCGATTGGCTTGCCACAGCCAGAACGGACGCAACCACCGCGCCCAGCAACAGTTTTTCAGTTTTCATCGGATTTCCCTGTCTGAGTTATCTCATCACGCCAAAGGACGTGTGCGGATACGGATCAGATCAGGGCTTTGGGTGGGGGCGGATCAAAATTCGAAACAACCGGGATACCCTTCGTCGCGCGCGGCAGTCCATACCGTTCACTGCATCCCAATAAATCCGCGTTCAGATTTGACAGTTGGACAATCGCAGGTCCACTGCAAAACGCCCCCCCGTGACAATGGCCCTGATGGTCCTTTGCGGAATGTTCAGCGTGCGTTTGAACTTCGACGGACACCAAGGAGGGCTCATGTTTTCCATGGGCCTCAGCAACACCGCCGGACAAAAGCAGAGCAGCGATGAACACGCCGACCGCGACGAGCATCAGCCCGATCCATCTGCGACTGTCCAAAAGCACCGCTCAGCTCATCCCGTTGTCTTGTTCCAATTCTCTCACCGAGGCGATGATGTTCTCAACGTCCGCGCAGGTCAAGCCTTCGACCAGCGACAACTCGCCAAACCGCCAATGACGCGCGTTCACGCGCTTCTATTCCCTTGCGTTGAGCCCGAGACCGGCAATGATATCTGCACCGACAACTTCCATTCGGCGGCCCGTCATGATCAACGCCCGGAATACCGCCGGCAAGACGTTTTATAGCGCTCTACCTCACTCTCGGACGGCAGATCGCCGGACGGTGCCTCAAGCCGATCGATCTGTTCGACGGAGAGTCCCGAGACATCCGTCAGCGCGTCTTTCGTGAGCCCCGCCAGCTTTCTCAGTTTCAAGAGCTCCAGGGCAAGGTCCGTCTTCTTCTGATTTTGCGCGAGAAACTCTTTGAGCTCTGGCCTCTCCTCCAGGATAGCTTGCTTCAGTTCCTCGACGCTCATACTGCTTCCTTTCCCAACCGACCCCTCCAAATCGATGCCATGCTACCAAAAAATTGCCTGTCCGGGCACCCTTTGCAGCGTCATCGCCAAACCTGGCAGACAAGGGATACGCGTAAAGCCGGTCAATCCCGCCAATCGCATGTTGACACATCCGGGCCGGAACCGTCCAAATGCAGCGAAAATTCGGAAGCGCCGATCATGTCGAAACAAAGCAAGACTCTTTCAAGGATCCTGCGTCACGAGCCTGAACTCGTCGGGCTGACCCTTATGCCGGGCGGCTGGGCGCGTATTGACGATCTTTTGCGAGGGATGAAACGCATCAGTCAGCCGCTGAATGTCGCAGAGTTGCGCAAAATCGTCGAGGAAAACGATAAAAGGCGGTTCACAATCTCGGACGATGGGACACTCATTCGCGCGGCTCAGGGACACTCGGTCGATGTTGACTTGGGTCTCGAAGCCTTAGCGCCGCCGAAAACCCTGTATCATGGCACTGCCAGATCAAATCTCGACAGCATATTCAGCGAAGGTCTGAAACCAGGCAGGCGGCAACAGGTCCACCTTTCTCCTGATCCTGAAACCGCTGAAAAGGTAGGGCAACGGCACGGAAAACCGACCGTCCTTCGGATAGAAACTGGCAGTATGCATCGGGACGGTTATGCGTTCTATCGGGCAGACAATGCGGTTTGGTTGACGGATTTCGTCCCTGCGCAATACCTGGGTTTCTAATCCGACCGCGATACTTGCAAAACGGACGGGCACCTGAACCCAGCGGGCTTACTGAACGAACATGGCGATCGAGGGCAACGGTCGTGAGCAAACCGTCTTTGAAACAGCGGTTCGAACGTTTGGGTCCCGTCAGGGAAATCGACCGGGTGCCGGCTGGTTCGCCAGAATACGTTGCGCTGATCCGGGAGCAGGACAGTGAAGTGAAAATGCCGTCGGCCGTGATAGCTTTGGCACGGTGGGGTGTCCCCATGCTCATGGCAAAGCGTTGCCTGGTGGGTTTCTTGAAAGATGGTCAGGCCGCCATTCATCTGCCGACAGTGGAAGACCGAGGAGCACTGCAGGCAAATCTTGAGAAGGCTGGTATCGGCGTGCGATTCTTAACAGCAGATGCTTATGGGCATCGCGAACGATTATGGGCGATCCTAAAAACTATAGGTACGCTCACAACGCTGCATTTCCGACGTTGATTTTATTAAAGAAAATCTTGGCAATTCGCCCATAATTCTGCGCGGTATTTGCGCAAAACTTTGCACGATTTGCCCATAAGTTTGCATGCTACAGAGAACCCGTCGAACAAACAGGCTCTTAGGCTTAACTGCGGTGCCCAAATGCAACTTACTCCCAATAACTAGCAGACGAGCGCCAGGCGTTGGCTTCGCTATCCCAAACACTGGCGCTGACGCATGGCGTCGGATTTATTTCGTCGCAATAGGAGCCATTTATATCTGCGACAACAACGCGTCGACGACCAAAATCAACGACTGTCCAGCCTTGGTTGAGCAAGGAGTGCACCTCTTCGCCAACCCAAAAGTGCGACATGCATCCGCCAGTTCCGCAGTAAAGAGATGCGGCGCTCGAACACGCAAAACCAGACTCATTCAAAACCCATTCGCGTTGTAGATCTCCGTCGAGATCGACCCTTTCAACCGCGCCCCAGGCTATGTCAAACTGACCGTCGTTGAACTCCGCGCAGGCTCGTGCCGCCAGATCAACCTTCGTCTGCAAACCGGGCGGAAGTTGCGAAACATCAGCCGCGACAGCTGGTGGGGTCCAAACAAGGCCCGAAGCAAGCATAATCCCGGCGACCGAACATTTCATCTGACGCGCTTTTTGGAAAGCTGGTTGGAAGGAGGTATCAGTTGCACTGATCATACCTGTAGTCCCCGTATTCCAGCCAGTTTACCGAGCCTTCGCTAAAAATCAGAAACTCGGACCTGTCTTCCCCAAGCAGGGCGACGACAAATCCGGCCGGCGGCTCAGAGTTTCCGAAGTAGCTGTAGGCCGTCATGGCTCTGATCGACTCGCCGTTAACCGTTACTCTTGCGTCCCACTCTCCCTCCGGTTTTTCCAAAATTACAGGTTCGATCACGCGCTCTATCGCCCCGCCACCACAATAGACAATGCCTTCGGGCGCTTCGTAGGAGGCCCCCTGGTTAATATCTGACTCGC
>NZ_JBQFTP010000028.1:0-23697 GCF_056538705.1 Ruegeria sp. BF12
CCGGTTGAAAAACACGGATTTCGCAGCAGTTTTACCGATTTTTTTGCGATGGCGGCATTCTCAGCTCACATCGGATGTGATAGCGTCCGGTCAAGATTTAATCTTGGAGATTCAAAATGATCAGAATGACCCTTCTGGTTTTGGCCCTTTCCGCGACAGGTGCGTTTGCCCAGGATGCAGGAGCCACGGCTGCAACCCAAGGCGGTGCGGGCGGTGGCGCTGGTGCAGGTGGAGCCGGAGCCGCAGCTGGTGGTGCGGCGGCAGCCGGTGTGACTGGGTTTGTTCCCCTTGTCGCTCCGGCGCTTGGTGTTGCAGCGGCAGCTGTGGGTGTTGCAGCGGCAGCAGGTGGTGGTTCGACAAACAGCACCACAAGCACGGTCGGCACGAACTAAATCTGATTGCTTAGAAACAAAAAAGCGCACCTCAGTGGTGCGCTATTTTTTTGTACATCGGCTAGAGCGTTTAGTTGTTATAGTAATTGTTCGCGTAACTGCCGTAGGAATAGCCATATTGTCTGGCAGTGCGGGTGTTGATTTGACCCAACACAAGGCCAGTCAATCGCTGATTATCGTTATGGAATAGGCGCATGGCTTCGGCCACATCCTGTTCGGATGTGTCGTTCCACTTGATTGTTAGCAACACGGCGTCCGCATTGCGCGCAATCAGACGCGCGTCAGAGACCAATAGGGTTGGAGGCGTATCAATCAGGATGATGTCATACTGACCGCGCATTTCTTCCAAGAACTGCCGGAACCGCTCCGAGGCAAACAGGTCCGCGGCATTGGCTGATGTCCTCTCACCTGCGAGAATGTCACACCCCAGCAGCGGGTCCTGGAAAATCGCGTCCTGCGGCGTAGCGTCCCCAGCCAGAACCGACACGATCCCCTTCTTTGGAACGCCTTTCAGTTGCTCTGTCATCGTGAGGCGACGAATGTCGCCTTCCACCAACAGAACCTTCTTGCCGATGCCCACAAAGTTCTGCGCCAATGCCAGCGAATTCGTCGTCTTGCCTTCCGCCGGCAACGACGACGTCATCACTATGACCTGCGGCGGGCGGTCCACATTGGAAAGCATCAGCGAGGTGCGCAGGTTTCGCACAGCCTCAGCCGTAGCGGAGGACGGTTTGGAAGCGAGATACTCCAGAACTTTGCGACGCCCGCGGCTGGGAAATACCGGAATTTGACCCAGAACACTGTAGCCGGTTTTGCGCTCCAGATCTTTTGCGGACCGGTACCCTTTGTGCCGCGCTTCAACCAGCAAAACGATACCCGCGCCCAGCACAATGCCCAGGATCGCTGACAGCGCGAGAATTCTAGACTTGCGCGGCTCCGATGGAGTGCTTGGGATAACCGCGTTCGACAATTGCCGGCTATCCGCTTTCTGGATGCCTTCCTGTGCCGAAGTCTCTTTCAGTCGCGCCAGAAAATACTCGTAGAGCAGCCGAACAGCTTCGGCTTCACGCCCTAACTGCTGTAGCATGATAAGATCCGAACTCTGCTGTGCAATCTGTTTGCCCAACTCTTCGGCTGACAGCGACAAGGCATTTACCTGTTGTGTCGCGCGCCGTGCCTCAAGCGCAGTACGTGCAATCAGGCGCTGAAAGGCAATGTCAAAATCAACCTCGCCCGAACCGTTCTGGTCGATACTGGAAAAAAGACGTTCGATTTGCGGATCATTGCTGGCCTCGGCTTGTTCCGGGCGGGTGCCAGCTGCCTGCAGGATATCATAGCGTTCCTGCGCCGTATCGCGGGTTGACTCGGCAGCCACGCTGCGTTCGCGTAAATCCTTCAGCTGGATTTCCTGAAGCTGAAGCGCTTCCGGCGAAATCAATGCCGTGGTCGCGTTGAACTCGTTGACCTTCGCCTCGGCCGTCTCCAACTCGACCTGCAACTCAGTCACACGTCCAGTCAGCCACGCAGTTGCCTGCTCTGTTGCTTCGAATTTCACTTCGATCTGGTTCAGAACGTATAGCTCGACAATAGTGTCTGCGATCAAGGCGGATTTTAGCGCCGATTCCGTTTCAGCCGTTACCTCGAAAACAAGGCTTTGGCGCACGTTCCGAACCGAAACTTTGCGCGACAAATTCGAAATTACCCGGTCCCGAGTCACCTGCTCGGCCAGTTCCTCCGGGAGCTGTGCAGGTGTTTGGCCGACGCCCAGCATGGATTTGACAAACGCTTTTGCCCCGTCGACCGCAGATGGAGGCTGTAGCGCAGTATTGAACTCGGGGTCCAAAACCAACTCAAGTTTGTCTACCACTTTGCCCATCAGGCCGCGTGATTTGAGCACCTCAAGCTCGGAGTTGACTTCGGCTGTGTCGCCCGCCAAGCCCCCAACCACGCTTTGCAGATCAACAACGCTTGCCTGATCGGTCTCCAAAATAACCACGGCCGTAGACCGGTACAGCGGAACGGTCGCGACAAACGCATAAAGCGCGCCAATAAATATCGCTACTGCGGTCGTAACAGCTATGATCCATTTGCCGCGCCAAAGTGTGGCAACCGCGGCACCCAGATCCAGTGTGTCGTCCTCGGGAGGATCGGAAACTGGAACAGGGTTTGGAGCGCGGTTCGAACTGTTTCTCGACTTGAAATGTCCGTCATGAATTGGCGATTGGTTCATATCAAACTAAAATTCCCAGATGAAACGCACACGCGAACCGCTGCGATCGGCGCTCCCTACATCACTTTCTTGAACAAATAAAGGTCTCGACTGGCCATCAGGACGCACCGTTAAAACAGGATCACGCCGATGTGAGAAACGCATAAAACTATGCTTTTTTTTCGTGACGGTTGTCGCCGAGATTCACTCATATCGCGGGCGACCAAAGCTTTGTTGCGACAGCTTTCTTGGGCGGTTAGGCAACATAAAAACCACGGTCTTTCCGTTAGTCTTGTTGGTTTGATCCTCAGGAACCCGTTTACTCTTAACATTTGCATATGCTTCATCTAAGCACCGTTAAAAATCTGCGACACAGGTCCGATGCCGGGCAGCTTCTGCGGGGAGGTCAGCTTATCAATTTACTCAGCCAAACAGAAGAAACGCGTGTCTCAGAATAATACTCCATTTCGATCTGAATTCTTCCAAATCGAAATATGAAGCAGCATAACAAGTCACTTCACTCGCAAAATGCATGCCCTTGAATGAGATCTAAACAGTCTGCGGCTGACCCTCTGACTCAGGTCACATTGGCGCGCACCCAAAACAATCGGCTAGCGAAACCGCGTTGGTCGGCCTGGCTTGCTGCCTTGGGCCGGGCGATTTGGCGCAACTCCAAATTGATTTAAGGACTTTTCGTTGTCAAATTACACAAGCCATCTTTCGACGTTGAGCCGGCGCAGAAAAATTGCATTGCAGCTTTCTATGGATGCAATTCTGATTGTCTCATCATTTCTGGGTGCAATGCTATTTAGGCTCGAGAGCACAGATTTCCTGATCCAGAAAGATGTTTGGGCGGCCGTCCTAACCTCAGTCCTTTTTGCGCTGGTAGCCTTTCGGTTTTTGGGGCTTTATCGGGCTCTGATCCGTTTCCTCACCGGAAAAATTCTCATCATAGTTGGCGAAGGCGCTGTGATTGCAGCGATTGCTTTGTATGGCGCGGGCCTTTTGTTTGATGCGGGAATTCCCAGATCGGTCCCTTTTATTTTCGCCGTTTTCATCTTTCTGTCTGTCGGAGGGCTGCGTTTCATTGCCCGAACCTTTTTTCGCACTCCCAATCATGCGAACAAACGACCCGTAATCATTTATGGCGCAGGAGAAGCAGGGCTACAGTTGTTGAATTCGCTGTATCACGGGTACGACTATGCTCCGATCGCTTTGGTGGACGATGACCCTAACCTGCGAAATCTGGTTGTAGGTGGATTGAGAGTCTACGCACCAGATCGGATCCCGGATTTGGTGCAGGCAACCGGCACGCGCGTGGTATTGCTGGCAATGCCGGGATTGAGCCGCGCGCATCGCCGGGAAATTGTCAACGACCTTGAGAATCTGCAGCTTGAGATCAAAACAATTCCCGGAATGTCGGAGATCATCAGCGGTAAAGCCAATATTTCCGAACTGCGGACGGTCTCTGCAGAGGATTTGCTGGGCCGCGATCCTGTGGCGCCTGATCCGGAAATGCTTGCGAAGAACGTCGCGGATCGCGTTGTCATGGTGTCCGGAGCCGGAGGTTCGATTGGAAGCGAGCTTTGCCGCCAAATCCTGAATCAAAAGCCAACCAAGCTTGTACTTTACGAAGTTTCCGAGTTCGCGCTTTATACGATTGAATCCGAACTGTCAGCCGCTGTTGCCCGCCTGAAATTGCCCGTTGAGGTCGTTTCAGTTTTGGGTTCCGTTCAGCATAATCGCCGTCTTGAGGCGGCGATTGAGGCGTTTGGCGTCCAGACCATCTACCACGCTGCTGCCTACAAACATGTGCCCCTGGTCGAGGAAAACATCGTCGAGGGCATTCGGAACAACGTATTTGGTACGCTTGCAATTGCTTCGGCCGCTCAGAAGCAGGGTGTTGAGAACTTTATTCTGATCTCGACTGACAAGGCCGTTCGTCCAACGAATGTCATGGGTGCGACCAAACGAATTGCCGAATTGATCTGCCAGGCTCATGCGCAACAGGCGACGGGCACAGTGTTTTCCATGGTGCGGTTCGGCAACGTTTTGGGATCATCCGGTTCGGTCATCCCACGCTTCCGAGCACAGATCGAGTCCGGAGGGCCGGTGACGGTCACACACAGGGACATCAACCGATACTTCATGACAATTCCCGAAGCATCGCAACTTGTGATACAAGCAGGCGCGATGGGAAAAGGAGGCGATGTCTTCGTTCTCGACATGGGCGAACCTGTAAGAATTCTCGATCTGGCCATGAGTATGGTGAAGCTTCACGGTTTGAAGCCGTATTTGGCTGATCACCCGGATCACTTCGATCCGGAAAAAGGCGATATTCCAGTTTGCGTGACGGGGCTGAGAAAGGGTGAAAAGCTCTTTGAAGAACTTCTGATCGGAAACAATCCGTCACCCACGCAGCATCCTCGGATCATGACGGCTTCGGAAGTATCGCTTCCAATGGATCAATTGATGGCCGTTTTAGATCGGCTCATGCGGGCTTGCGAAACTTTCGACTTGCCGGAGATCATCACAATTCTACATGAGCTGCCAGTGGAATACGCGCCGATGGGCAACGGGATTTCTGATCTGTTGTGGGGCGCAACGCAGGGTCGTCTTAAAACAACAACCACGAATACTGCGGCGGACCTGGTTGGAATGCCCGCATGACATCGACGTCAAAAAAAGATGGGGGGTTATGGCGCCGTCTGTTCATACGAGTACTTCATGCCTATTTCCTGATAGTCCGCGGCATGACCCTTGGCGCGCGCGCGATTGTTCGGTCGAATGATGGTGAATTCTTGTTGGTGCGCCACACCTACATTCCGGGCTGGCACTTCCCTGGCGGTGGTGTCGAAAAGGGTGAAACAACCGAGGATGCCCTGAGGCGCGAATTGTATCAAGAGACTGGGCTTAGTGTATCCGGAAAGCCCGTTTTCTACGGCGTGTTCAACAACCTGGGTGTAAGTAAGCGGGATCACTTGCTGGTATATTGTTGCGAAGTCAAAGGAACTCTGCCGGACAAAACGGTAAGTATGGAGATTGCCGAAGTCGGTTATTTCGGCTTTGACAACCTTCCCGAAGGCACCGATCCAGGAACAGTCCGGCGCATGCGAGAAATAGTCGAGAAAAAGACGCCCGGCCTAACTTGGTAAGCCAGACTCTGACACAGATGCTTCGCCAATCTCAGACAGCTCTCATTGTAGCTGCGCGGTGAAACAACCTGGGTTGAAACTCCCGGAGCCGTTTCGCGGGGTGGCCAACCTTTTGTGCGCCATGCGAGTGCTCACCGACATGTATTGCAGTTCCTGCCAATCGATTTCGGCAAACGGTCTGGTTCTAACATTTAGGGTTTGACGGGGAAGTTTTGTGAGCACAAAAGGCTCGCCAAATCTCATTTATGTGTGGGGGCACACCGCATGTAATTTGACCGCCCCCACTAAGGCATGAGCGGGCCGCCCATGAACTCCGTCAAACCCCTGTGCCGCCTCACCTTCAGGGACCGCCCGCGAAAAGCGCAAACGGCTCAGGTCGCGACTTGTGTGCACGTGCAGCATTTGTTAACGCTCGTGCTGAGTAATGAGGACAGTACCAACACTTTCAATTTTCATCCAACAAGGCACCCTACGGTTAGCCCTTGTGTGGTAACCTGAGACAATCCCGACATGGCCCGCGGACGCGACATGCTACAGAGACACACATGTTTCTGCGCGCTTGACCATTTTCCGGGCGACCCGCGAACACCGCATCGCGAATGGGTCCTAGAAGTCGGCGTTAGCTTGGGGGACGCACTAAGTGCTGCTTGCCGCGATCAATAAAGGGCTCTTGCCGGAATTCCATATGATACCAAACTGTCTGGCACGTTGGTGCCTAGTAAAATTTCGGGATCAATTCCGGCATCCGAATTAAGGGATATTCAACTTATGAAGATTGCAATGATCGGGACCGGATATGTAGGGCTCGTCTCGGGTTTGTGTTTTTCCGATTTTGGCCACGAGGTCGTCTGCGTCGACAAAATGGCCGATAAGATTGAGAAACTTGAACGAGGCGAGGTGCCGATCTACGAGCCCGGTCTCGAAGCGGTCCTGGAACGCAATGTCGAGGCTGGACGCTTGCGCTTTACAACCGATTTGGCCGAGGCCGTTGATGGCGCGGATGCGGTCTTCATTGCAGTCGGCACGCCAACCCGAAGAGGCGAAGGGCACGCGGATCTGAGCTATGTGATGGCCGCAGCCGAAGACGTTGCGAACGCGCTGACCGGTTACACCGTCATAGTGACAAAATCTACGGTGCCTGTAGGCACAAACCGCAAAGTGGCGGAGGTGGTATCCGCCGCAAATCCGAACGCTGAATTCGACGTTGCCTCAAACCCCGAGTTCCTCCGTGAAGGTGCAGCGATCGATGATTTCATGAAACCCGATCGTGTGGTGGTGGGTGTTGAAAGTGACCGGGCAAAGTCCGTGATGGGCAAGATTTATCGGCCCCTATATCTGCGCGATTTTCCGATTGTCTATACTGATTTGGAATCAGCTGAGATGATCAAATATGCAGCCAACGCGTTCCTTGCGACCAAGATCAGCTTCATCAACGAGATTGCAGCGCTGTGTGAACGGGTCGGCGCAGACGTAAAATCAGTGGCCAAGGGCATGGGTTTGGATGGCCGAATTGGTAACAGGTTTCTGCATGCAGGGCCTGGCTATGGCGGGTCCTGCTTTCCCAAAGACACCACGGCACTAACCAGGATCGGGCAGGAACATAGCGTACCGCAACGCATCGTTGAGTCCGTAATCTCCGTTAACGAAGCGACCAAACGACGGATGATCGACAAGGTGACCGATCTGTGCGGCGGATCGGTCAATGGTAAGATCGTTGCCGTATTGGGCGTCACTTTCAAACCCGAGACCGACGATATGCGCGACGCCCCGTCATTGACGGTGGTGCCAGCATTGATCGGAAGCGGTGCACAGGTGCGTGTGGTCGACCCTCATGGTCGAAAAGAAGGCGAAGCACTTTTGCCCAAAGTGGAGTGGATCGAAGATCCCTACGTCGCCTGTTCCGGGGCCGACATTGTTATGATTCTTACGGAATGGAACGCATTTCGTGCGCTGGATCTGAAACGATTGGCTGATGGGATGGCGGAACCGACCATGGCCGACTTACGCAATATTTATGATCGAGAATCGGCACTAAAGGCCGGTTTCAAGGCCTATGAGGGAGTAGGACGTTGAGAACAGCTTTCATCACTGGAACCGGTGGATTCATCGGTTTTCACCTTGCAGAACTGCTATTGCAGGAAGGGTGGGCTGTCGCCGGCTTCGACGGCATGACCGACTATTACGATGTGCGCTTAAAAGAGCGCCGGATTGAGATGCTGCGCCAGCATCCCAACTTTTCATTCACCCAAGCGATGCTTGAAGACAATGACGCTGTGCAAGCAGCGGTCGCATCGGCGCAACCGGACGTAATCGTCCATCTCGCCGCCCAGGCTGGCGTACGATACAGCCTTGAAAACCCGCGTGCTTATATTGACGCAAACATTGTCGGGACGTTCAACATAATGGAGGCGGCGCGCGCCGTCCCGGTCCAGCATCTGCTGATGGCATCAACCAGTTCTGCCTATGGCGCGAACACCGAGATGCCGTTCTCAGAGACACAGAAAGCCGACACGCAACTGACAATTTATGCGGCAACCAAAAAGGCAAACGAGTCGATGGGGCATTCTTATGCTCATATCTACGATTTGCCGACGACAATGTTCCGCTTCTTTACGGTTTACGGCCCTTGGGGACGCCCCGATATGGCCTTGTTCAAGTTCACCAAAGGCATCTTGGAAGACACGCCAATTGACATTTACAACAACGGAGAAATGTGGCGGGACTTTACTTATGTAACGGATCTCGTGCGTGGAATTCGGCTGTTGATTGATGCGGTCCCTGGTGGTCCGGAAACCGCCGTCAAAGGAGACAACTTGTCTTCGGCAGCACCGTTCCGAGTAGTGAACATTGGCAACTCAGAGAAGGTTCGCCTGCTGGACTATATCGAGGCCATCGAAAATGCCCTGGATAAAAAAGCCATCCGAAAATACATGCCAATGCAAACCGGCGATGTGCCTGCGACTTGGGCGGATGCCTCTGTTTTGCAGCAATTGACCGGGTATCGCCCCGAAACCGACTATCGCGTCGGCGTCAAAAAGTTCACCGATTGGTACATGGAATACTACCACCCCGAGAAAGTATAGACGCCGCCATAGGGCCAATTCGGTCGCCCAGTTTCGGGGCTGCTGAACTGGCCGTTACATTTGATCGGTTGACGCGCATTCAGGAACGATAATGGCGATACTCGCTTTTTTCTTGGCGATTGCCTTTGCGGCATTCGTTTCACTCTACGTGGCGCAACGCGCGATCAGGCGAAATGTCACCAGTTTGCTGGATTGGACGTTGCTGGCCATAGCCGGAACCTACGGAATTGGCTGGGCCAGTGTAATATTCTCGTTCGGAACGATAGATGGATATTACTGGGAACCGTGGCTCGAAGGGACGCAGGGAATTTGGCCGCTGCACACCCTTCTCGCTCTGATGTTGGTGTTGGGTATTATTTTTGGCTGGCACATCTCACTCGGGAAAAGGAAGCAATACAAAGCGCTTCAAATAAGATCGAGCGTGTTGGCCTGGGTGTTGCTCGGTGTCGCCGTCGTAGCGCAGGTTCTGTATAGCCGGGCGCATGGGGGCCTTTGGGCGCTTACCCAAGACGCTGCCGCGCTTGCTATACGATCTGGGCTTAGCCAAACTGTTAATCCATTCTCCTTTCTTCAGCCATTTGGGCTGTTCTCGGCGATGGCAACATTTCTGTTTTTCGGGTTGCTGTTGCAGCAAAAAAGCACTGAAAGAACAATTGGTTTCCTGATATCAGCCGTGTTTTCTGCTTATGTCTACTACACGTTGTTCGGGCGTCTGGACTTTTTGGTTTTCATTCTATCCCTCGTACTTGCGCGTGCATTGTACGCGAACAGCAGCGCAGTTGGTTTGATTGTTCGGGGGATGATATTGATGGCAGGGGTGGTCCTGCTTGCGTTCTTTCTTAGCGCGTATTTCGAAGTCAAGAGCAGCGAATCCATCTCACTCTTCTTCTTCAATGAGTTTTCGTTCCCCTTTGCGTCGTTCGTTTCAATAATTAATGCTGCTGAAGTTCAGTATTATTTTTTCCGAGATTTTCTTTTCTTGCCGGTATACCTTCTGCCTTCCTCGTTTTACGCGGACTATTTTCCGCTGGTGAGCGCGCAGAACACCTATCTGGTCGTTGGATCCGAGAGAGGGACGGTTGGAGTTACAGGGGGCATTCCCGTCGATCTGCTGTCTCTCGGGTACTACCAACTTGGCGTCATTGGTGTGCCTTTGACCGGAGTGGTATGGGGATTTGTTCTTCGCAAACTGCAAAGGTTCCTGGATCGCATAGAGCCCAAAGGAATAAGGGCTACTTTGACCTCGTATATCTCATTAAAGGTTGCAATTTTTGGGGTTCTTTATACTCAACCAGAGCACATTGTGACACGGAACTTTGCTCTTATCGCCACACTGTTCCTGGTATGGCTGGTGGCCAAATTGAAATGGCGTCGCTGAACCAATGAAGGGAGAAGGGCAATGATTGCAATGGGATTGCGACGCTTGTGGCTAAGAGGGCTTGTGCGTCAAGGCTTACAAAATTTGGCTGGAATCCGTATGAATGGGCTTCGGGGCTCCGGCCATGCTCCTCGCCAGAAAACTATCGAAAAATCCACAACGACATTGGTCCGCACCACGACAAACATACCCGATAGCGTGACGTACTTGTTCCGCAGCGAGCTTGAGTGCAAAGACCCTGTCACATCCGCCCGGTACAACCGATTTACCCTTTTAAACGAGTCCTGAAAGTAAGTGTTGACGATATTCATTCCTGAACGATTCAGGGCGTTTACATCTGTTGTTTTTTCCAATGCCTGTGTGCAAGTCCTAAGCCGCGTTGCGGCTTTGGTGCTCTCGATGGTTTTGGCCCGGCTGTTGGGGCCAGAGAATTTCGGCATTTTTTCTGTCAACTACACGTTTGTAAGCGTCGCAGCGATTTTCGTCTGTATAGGCCTGCCGGTGTTTTTGACGCGGGAAATCGCGGTCCTCACCGGCAAACAGGGGTGGGGCCTTGCTTGGACAACTTACAAGGTTGCGATCAGAGTAGTCTTGGCAACATCAGCTTTTGCCGTTGCTGTGTTTTTGGCAGTCTATTTGTCTTGGCCCGAGTTTCGGATAGTCTCCGGCGGGCCCGTATTCCTGGGTGCTTTGGTGCTACTCATCCTGACATCCGTGTTGCGTTTATCGACTGGTGTTTTGCGGGGATTAAAAAAGGTTTCGACGTCTCTATTCCTTGAAACTGTTCTATTGCCAGCGCTGGTGCTTTTGGGGGTAAGTGCAGTCTATTTCGTTCAGCCTGACACACTTTCGGCCCAAACCGTAATCTACCTGTATGCCTTCGTGACACTCGCCGTGTTTTTGATCGCACAAAATGAATTGAGGCGTCCGTTTCCGAATGAGGGAATGTCCGGCGGCCAACGGGTGGAGTGGAAAAGCCTGCTGCGAGACACCTTGCCTTTTTCCCTGATCGGCGCCGCAGCCGTTCTGAACTCTTACGCAGATATTCTAATGCTGGCTTGGTTTGTCCCCACGTCCGAGGTCGGGTTTTATCGCGTTGCCTCACAAGCCGCAGTACTAATCACCTTTGGTTTGCAAATCGCCCAACTGATTGGTGCCCCGATCTTTGCCCAACTAAATGAACCGCATCTGCGGGATAAACTGAGTTCAGAGTTCCGCCGTTTTCGTATTCTGTCCGGGTCAGTGGCGTTGGTTCTGTTTTCGATCATCACTGTATTTGGCGATGAGTTGCTGACGCTGTTCTTCGGAGAACCCTTCGCCGCGGCCTATGTCCCTTTGGTTCTTCTGAGTGCCGGGTATTGCGTGAACGCAAGCTTTGGGCCCCTCGGTATTTTGCTCAGCATGAGCCGACAGGAAAAGCTGGTTTCCCGAGTACTTTGGGTCGCTGCTGGGATGAACATTCTACTGAACCTCACCCTAATACCGAGCTTTGGTCTGATCGGGGCCGCGACCGCGACATCATTAACAGTTGCCGCGGTGCACCCGTTTTTGTGGGTGGTCGCCAAAAGAAAGAAAATTCTTCAGTAATGGAAACTGGTTTGAAAGATCCACAGAACCTAGAGGGGCGCAAGATCGTCTTTTGCCTCAGTTCAATTGGCGGTGGCGGTGCAGAACGCGTTGCCTCTCTGCTTTGCAACCACTGGGCCAAACTTGGTGCGAAAGTCATGATTGTTGCGATTGCATCTGTGCGCACCTCGCAAGGTTATGATCTCAGGGACGACATTACAGTTGTCCACCTGGCCGATCAGGTCGCAGGGAACCGCAATAAGCTTGTCAGAATTTTTGCTTTGCGCCGCATTTTCAAGGAGTTTTCACCCGACGCGATTGTGTCATTTCTAACGGACGTGAATGTCGCCAGTCTTCTGGCGGGTGCCGGCACGAAATACCCAATTTTTGTTTCAGAACGAAGTTTCCCTCCGGCACGCCTTAAAGAGACCGGCAGAGTTTTTTCGACACTAAGAAGGTGGTTGTATCGTTTCTCTGATGCGGTTGTCGCGCAGACAAGCGAAGCAGAAAGCTGGCTGTCTGACAATTGCCCTAGCAGCAATGTTGTCGTCATTCCCAACCCGGTCAGCTACCCGCTTCCCGGAGCATCCGAACTGGAAGCGGATCACCAGACTCTGGTCGATGGCAGGAAGGTTATTCTAAGCTCGGGAAGGCTAATCGCTTCCAAACGACACGATGTTTTAATTCGCGCCTTTGCTGATCTGGCGGACAAATTTCCAGATAGCATCCTCGTTATCCTTGGAGAAGGACCTGAACGAAGAGATCTGGAGGAATTGAGCAGACAGCTTTCCGTTGCAGACAGGGTTTTTCTTCTTGGGCATATGGACAACCCCGGGGCTTGGTACAGTCAAGCCGACGTATTCGCCTTTCCCTCGTCCTTCGAAGGGTTTCCGAACGCTGTCCTTGAGGCAATGTCTTATAAACTGCCAGCGATATGCTTTGATATCGCTGCTGGCCCCCGTCAACTTATACAAAATCGGGAAAATGGAATAATCCTGCCTGACGACAACCATGTCGCCAGAATGAAATCTGCAATTGACGAACTACTGAGCGACGCTGATCTTCTTACGAAAATTTCCGCAAACGCAACCGCTGTCCGCGAGCGCTATTCAATCGAACATGTTTCGCACCAGTGGCTTTCGCTGCTCTTCCCCAAGGGTTAATGGATCCCAAGGTCGCTTAAGGCAGGAAAGTTTAATGGTTAAACCCCGTATTTTGCACATAACTACCGGTCTGAACGTGGGCGGAGCTGAGCGATTTTTGCACACTCTTCTCACAGGTGAGCTGCGCCATGATTTTGACAATCTGGTTATTTCGCTAATGGACCTCGGGCACTACGGGCCACTGTTGCAAGCGAAAGGCGTAGAAGTTCACACACTAGGGATGAACCCTGGCAAGCCAAGTTTCAGAAGCTTGGTCACTGCGCGAAAACTGGTTCGATCAATCCGGCCTGACCTGATCCAAGGTTGGATGTACCACGGCAATTTGATGTCCGAATTGGTGGCCGGAAAAACAAAGACGATTTGGAATATCCGTCAGAGCTTGTACGACCTTGGCCGTGAAAAAAGGGGCACTCAACTGGTAATTCGCGCGAACCGGTTTTTGTCTCGTCGCCCGTCCAAGATCGTATACAACAGCGAACTTTCACGGGACCAACACGAGCAGTTCGGATTTAGTGACCGTAGTCTGGTTCTGTCTAACGGGTTTTCGCCCGAAAAGTGGAAACCGAACCCAATGGCCCGTAAGGAGTTGCGACGGGAACTGGGAATTCCGGAAGAGGCCCCTATTGTCGGCTATGTTGGTCGATATCACCCAATGAAGGATATTCCGGTTTTATTGAAGGCATGCACCGAAATCCTAGACCGTGACAAGAAAGTTCACGTCGTAATTGTCGGGCGTGAGCTGACTGCAGATAACCGAGAAATCGCGCCATTTTTCGAGCGGATGCAGATGGACAGAGTGCATCTGCTTGGCCAGCGTTCTGATATTCCTGATGTTATGCCAGCGTTTGACTTGTCCTGCTTGACGTCCCGCTGGGGAGAGGGCTTTCCAAACGTCATAGGTGAGGCAATGCTATGCGGTGTTCCTTGCGTAAGCACCGATGTTGGCGACGCATCGCGCGTCATTGGGTCTTGCGGGAAGATCGTACCATCCGCGAACCCCACCGCATTTGCCGAGGCCGTTTTGGAACTCCTGAACATGCCTGCTTTTGAAAGAACCGGCTTGGGCAGCAAGGCACGCGACAGAATTTCAGGTGAATTCTCCCTGAAAAACATAACAGATCACTACCGCACGCTGTACACGGCGCTTCTTAAGGAAATTTGAAATGTGTGGAATTGCAGGTATCTGGGCGAAAACGCCGAGGACAGAAATCGCGACCGTTGCACGAAACATGTCAAATCTGATCGTGCATCGCGGGCCGGATTCCGGTGATGTATGGCACGATAACGACCCGGCAATTGCACTGGCACATAGACGGCTTGCCATTATCGATCTTTCAGAAGCTGGCAGGCAGCCAATGCATAGCGCCTCTGGCCGCTATGTGGTTGTGTTCAATGGTGAAATATACAACCACCTGGATATCCGGAAAGAGATTGAGGAAATCAGTGCCGATGCAGGTTGGAACGGCCATTCGGATACTGAAACGATCGTGTCCGCTCTGGACGCCTGGGGCCTTGAAGGAATGCTTCGTCGATTGAACGGCATGTTCGCAATTGCGATTTGGGACCGTAAACTTCGCCAACTTCACCTTGCGAGGGACCGTATGGGCGAAAAACCACTCTACTACGGAAAAGTTGGAAACGCCTTTGTATTTGGCTCGGAACTGAAAGCCTTGAAAGCGGTACCGGGTTGGGAAGGTCGGGTTAATCGTGACGTTCTGGCGCTTTATCTCCGGCATAACTGCGTGCCAGCACCGCATTCGATTTATGAAGGTATCTACAAGCTGGCATCGGCCCACTGTGTGACCATCAGCGATATCACCGCTGACTTACCCGAGCCCGTTCCCTACTGGAGCCTTGAAGACGCCTTTGACAGTGGTGCCCAAAACCAACTGCAGGGGGATGCCGAAAGCGCCAGCGACGAGTTGGAGAAGCTGTTATTGGATGCCGTAGGAATCAGAATGATGGCTGACGTTCCTCTGGGGGCGTTTTTGTCTGGCGGCATCGATTCCAGCCTGATTGTCAGCCTGATGCAGGCGCAAGCCAACAAGCCAATCAAGACCTTTTCGATCGGGTTCGAAGAGGCCGGGTTCAACGAAGCGGTTTTTGCCAAAGAGGTTGCAGCTCACTTGCAAACCGATCACACCGAGCACTATTTCTCATTCAAGGACGCCCAGGACGCGATACCATCTCTGCCCAAAATGTGGGACGAGCCCTTTGCGGACTCCTCGCAAATTCCAACTTATTTCGTGTCCAAAATTGCCCGCGAACAGGTCATAGTTGCCCTCTCAGGCGACGCAGGGGATGAGCTTTTCTGCGGCTACAACCGCTATAACATGGGCTATAATGTCTGGAACAAGCTCAAGCTTCTTCCCAAACCGGCAAGGCATGCGATCTCAAAAACAGTTCTTCGTATCCCATCAGGCTCCATCGACTCTGTGTTTTCAAACCTGCCCAGACGCATCCGTTATCTTGGCGCGGGGGACAGGGCACATAAACTGGCGGAAGTTCTTCGCCTGACTGATCATGAGCGATTTTACTTGCATCTCGTGTCGCATTTTAAGGATCCGAATTCGGTCGTTCTGGACGGAGAGGAACCCAAAACTCTCTTTGATCGGCGCGACGATTGGCCAGACCGCAAAGACATGCGTGACCAGATGATGTATGCGGATCTCAAGACCTACTTGCCGGACGACATTTTGACCAAGGTGGATCGCGCCAGCATGGCTGTGAGCCTTGAGGCACGCGTACCGTTTCTGGATCACCGAGTCGTCGAATTCGCACAGCGGTTCCCGGTCGCGTGGAAAACGCACAATGGGCAGTCGAAATGGCCTTTGAGAAACATTCTGTACAAATACGTTGACCGTAAGCTGATCGAACGTCCCAAGATGGGCTTCGGAATTCCGCTGGCTGAATGGCTGCGCGGTCCCCTCGCCGAATGGGCGGAAGATCTGTTGAATCCGTCGGCACTGCGCAATGATGGTTTTTTTGACGAAAAAACCATTACTGACCTTTGGTCCCGACACAAATCAGGAGTGTCGAATGCGCACTACTACATTTGGGACATCTTGATGTTTCAGGCGTGGTTGCGGAATGAAGAATGCACCTCTTTGCTGGAGCCCGCCTGACCTGATCAGGGATCGTTCACCAGATCAGATACGACCCTCTCAAATATGGTTTTCAAACAACCTTAAAATACGAGAACTCATATGAATAACCCAGAACCCAAAAAAATTGCCGTAATCGGACTTGGCTATGTCGGACTGCCTCTGGCGTTTGAATTCGGTAAGCACCGCCCAGTCGTAGGTTTTGACATCAATTCAGCACGTATTGCTGAGTTGCAGTCTGGCAAGGATTCCACTCTTGAGGTTGAAGCCGATGAACTGTCCAGCGCAGCGCACCTGAGCTTTTCGTCGGACATAGACGAATTGGCAAAATGCCAGATTTTTATTGTGACCGTTCCGACACCTATCGACAGTGATCGCCGTCCAGACCTCACCCCATTGTTGAAAGCCTCGGAAACCGTGGGCAAGGCGCTGAAAAAAGGGGATATCGTCATTTACGAGTCGACAGTCTACCCGGGCGCCACTGAAGAGGACTGCGTTCCTATACTCGAACGTGTGTCCGGCCTGACGTTCAATAGAGATTTCTTTGCTGGCTACAGCCCTGAACGGATCAACCCCGGTGACAAACTCCACCGCCTGACCACCATCACCAAGGTCACTGCCGGCTCGACGCCGGAGACCGCTGATGAAATCGATGAGCTGTATTCATCCATTGTCACAGCCGGAACACATAAGGCACCGTCGATCCGAGTTGCCGAGGCTGCCAAGGTAATCGAAAACACCCAGCGTGATTTGAACATTGCATTGATCAACGAACTGGCGGTGATCTTCAACAAGATGGACATTGACACCGAGGCCGTGCTGAAGGCTGCGGGTACAAAGTGGAATTTCCTGCCATTTCGCCCGGGATTGGTTGGCGGTCACTGTATCGGTGTTGATCCCTATTACCTTACCCACAAAGCGGAATCGATTGGATACCACCCGCAGATTATTCTGGCCGGACGTCGTCTGAATGACAGTATGGGCGAATACGTTGCGGCACGGTTGGCAAAAGAGTTAAGCCGCCGCCGTATTCATATGCAAGGAGCCCGTGTCCTTGTGATGGGATTGACCTTCAAAGAAAACTGCCCTGACATCAGAAACACACGAGTTGTCGACGTCGTTAGTGAATTGTCCGAATTCGGGGCGGACGTCGACGTGTACGATCCCTGGGTAGATCATACGGAAGCAGAACATGAGTACGGAATTCAACTGATCGATCAGCCGGAAGCGCATTCATATGATGCGATTGTGATTGCTGTTGCCCACGATCGTTTCAAGGAGTTGGGTGAAGAAGGATTGCGCGCTTTGGGTGTTCCGGGAGCCCATGTGATCTTCGACCTGAAATACGTGCTTGAACAAAATGAGGCGGACATCAGGCTATGACCCAAAAGCGTATCCTTGTTGTTGCTGGCCTCGCTGAATCGCTAGTTAAATTTCGAGGCCATCTCATTCAGGACTTGGCCTCGGCTGGGCATGATGTTCACGTTGCCGCGCCCGGTATTGATGGCGATCCACAAATCAGCCAACGTTTGCGGGAACTTGGGGCGTCTCCGCATGACATTCCATTGAAGCGGGTCGGGATGAATCCTGTGTCGGATCTCCGGACATTGCTGGCACTGGTTCACCTTTTCAGAACCGTCAAACCACATACCGTTCTGGCCTACACGATCAAGCCGGTTGTTTGGGGCGGGATTGCGGCCCGCCTAGCGCGTGTCCCGTGTTTCTTTGCGCTCATTACGGGGCTTGGCTATGCGTTTACCGAAAACGCTAAAGGCGCGAGAGCATTTCTTCAGCGCCTGCTGCAAGTTTTGTATCGCGTTTCTTTGCGTGGCGCGTCTGGAGTAATTTTTCAAAACCCTGATGATGCGGCTGAGTTCTCGGACAGGGGGTTGCTTCCGGTTCAACTGGCACCCCGCGTCGTGAACGGTTCGGGTGTCGATACCAAAGATTTCTCTGTTGCGGATTTCCCTGAATACCCGACGAGGTTTCTCCTGATTGCGCGGCTGCTTGGTGACAAGGGAATTCGTGAGTTTGCTGAAGTGGCAAGGAGGTTCAAGGACGGTAATATTCCGGCCGAATTTCATCTTGTCGGCCCTATTGATCCAAGCCCGAACGGTTTGCCTGAAACCACCGTGACACAATGGCACGCTGACGGACTATTGCACTGGCATGGCAGCTTGTCAGACGTGCGTCCTGCGATTTCATCCGCCCATGTCTATGTCTTGCCGAGTTTCTACCGCGAGGGTACGCCACGCACGATCCTCGAAGCAATGTCGATGGGAAGACCCATTGTTACGACCGATGCGCCAGGATGTCGTGAGACGGTTGAGCAAGGGGTAAACGGGTTTCTTGTGCCGGTCCGTAATGCTGAGGCACTGGCTGAGGCCATGAGCAAGTTTGTAGGCGACCCCGGTGCAATAGCTCAAATGGGCGCACAATCTCGAAGGATCGCTGAAGAAAAGTATGATGTGAGAAAAGTGAACGCACACATGATGGAAGCGATGGGGCTGTGACAAGCCCAACCCCAATTTAGGCTCGATACTCAAACAGGACCGGCAGGCGGCGAAATCCTTGCATCAACATTTGCCAGGCATTTTTTCAGATCGCCGGGCTCAAGCCACGTCGAGAACAGCAACAAGCCGAACAGGTCAATCCGTGCAGGAAGTTCACCAGCGGGTGAAAAAGCCATCAGCACGTGCGCGGCGTTCAGGTTCGCCGCTGCCGGGGTCGCATTGGTATACTCGGTTCCGCCGGCTTTGCGACTTGCACTGATTTTGTTACCGTCCACGCGGATTGAAATTGCTTTGTGGTCGGTCATCGGAAAGTAACCCGGTGTGTCGACAGGAATGATCGTGCCGCCATCGTTTTTTGCGAGCGACCGTGAGGCACCGCTTCCGGCGATTACAATATACCCAGACGTTGCACCGGAAAGAAGGATGGAGCGTGGCGAAGCACTATCCGGTTCCACCAGCCCAGCAACTATCTGTCCTGTATCTATGTCGACCGGTGCCGCCAGTACCATCCAGGCACCGATCCCATCAAATTCCAACCAATGGCGCCCATTGACGTGTCGATAGATGGGCCGCGCCGCTGATGAGGTTTGCACGGCGTGGTGTCCGTTTCCGGACTTGTCCAACATTCTTCCCACCGGTTGGCCTGTTGCCGTGACCGGTGTGGTGCCGGCGGCATCCTGAAAGAGCGTCGTCAAATCAGATGGATCAAACCAGGCACCCTGCGCGCCATCAACGAACAACTCAGATGGTGACCACAGGCGCGAACGCCGCGGCGCGCTGGTCAGGGAAAGGTCACAAATGGTTTTCATGCGAGCACCAGTGCATGGATACCTTGCGCCGTCGTACCGGTGGCATGGACGCGCTTTATCCCCAATGGGAGAAACGAGAAGTCGGCGACGGTTATTGTGCGGGTTTCGCCCGCCACAGTGTCGATCACAATCGCTCCACCTGTCTCGACATAGAGAGCGATGGCAACCATCGGCAAGTCGGTGGAATCCTGCGGTGTAACAGGGTGTGCATCGGTCGCTGGACCGTGGATGGAGCGGGCATGAGTTGCAAAGGGATTCATTCCGGAGCCTTTTTTGCTGAAAGGGGGCGCAGAGGAACGCCCGTGATTGAAGTTCACCGAAAGATCACGCAGAAAGGCGTCGATTGGGTTTATGAACCGTTTGGATTGGTAGGAGTTTATTAATTGCAAAAGCGCGTCTTGGATGTTGTTGGCGCAGGTGTGGGGCTATTGGTTCTGTCGCCCGTCCTGATCATCGTTTCGCTGATGGTCCGGCGGCAGATGGGTGCTCCGGTTTTTTTTCGACAAACGCGCCCTGGCCTCGGCGGTAAGCCCTTTCAGATGATCAAATTCCGCACGATGCGCGATGCAATCGACGCGAACGGAAATCCTTTGCCCGACTCTGAACGGCTGACGCGATTGGGTCGTTTCCTGCGATCCAGTTCGCTCGACGAACTCCCGGAACTGTGGAACGTGCTGAAGGGCGACATGAGCCTCGTCGGGCCACGTCCGCTGCTGGTGGAATACCTGCCGCTTTACAGCAAAGAACAAGCCCGCCGTCACGAGGTGCGCCCGGGCGTAACGGGCTGGGCACAGATAAACGGCCGAAATGCGATTTCGTGGGACGAGAAATTTGCGTTGGATGTCTGGTATGTCGACAACCGCAACCTCAAGCTTGATTTGAAGATCATCTGGCTGACGATCCGAAAAGTTGTGAAACGTGAAGGGATTTCAGCGGCGGGTGAAGCGACGATGCCAAGGTTCACGGGAGAATAATAGTGAATTTGTACGGGGTTTACGGCGCCAGTGGCTTTGGCCGTGAAGTAATGCCGCTTTTGCGCCAACAGGTCGGTCACGATCCCAATGCAGAATGTGTATTCGTAGACGATGCTGACAACGACAACACTAACGGCCATCAATGCTTGTCATTTGCTCAGTTTTTGGAATACCCGGCGGACAGCCGTGCGATCACGATAGCAATCGGAGATGGGGGCGTCCGACAAAAGCTCGCAAAGAAATGCACCGATGCTGGTTTGACGATCTTAGATGTTCGGGCAGCGGCCAGCTGCGTTTTAGATGAGGTGCGCATTGAGGAGGGGCTGGTTTTGTGCGGTTTCTCGAGCATCACTTCAAACGTCAAAATCGGACGCCATTTTCACGCGAACATATATTCATATGTCGCGCATGATTGCGTAATCGGTGATTTCGTCACTTTCGCGCCAGGGGTGAAGTGCAATGGAAACGTCCACATCGGCGACAACGCGTATATTGGCACCGGAGCGATCATTCGCCAGGGTACGCCCGATAAGCCACTAATGATTGGCGCTGGCGCTACCGTTGGCATGGGTGCAGTTGTCACACGCGATGTTCCGCCCGGCGTCACCGTCGTCGGCAATCCGGCCAAACCCCTCATCAAGGCTTAATTCATGCGTATATACCTTTCCCGCCCGCATATGTCCGGCCACGAGCAAGATCGCGTTGCCGAAGCCTTTGCATCAAACTTCGTAGCGCCGCTCGGCCCGCAACTCGACGCATTCGAGGACTCGGTGCGAGAGTACCTTGGCGCTGACGTCCATTGTGTTGGATTGTCTTCAGGATCCGCCGCCCTGCATTTATCCCTGCGCATTGCCGGCGTTGGTCCGGGTGATGAGGTCTGGGTTTCCTCGATGACCTTTGCGGGTGGCATCTTCCCGGTGAATTACCTTGGTGCCAAACCGCGCTTCTTTGATCTCGACCCCACAAGCTGGACCATCGACGCCGCTCTGTTGGCTGATGAACTTACCCGCGCTGCCACTGAGAACCGTCTGCCCAAGGCAATTGTGCCTACAGATCTTTATGGCCAGTCCGTTGACCTCGATGCACTGGAAAGTCTCGCCGCCCAATATGGTGTCCGCCTCATTGTCGACAGCGCCGAAAGCCTTGGTGCGGAGTACATAAACGGCCGCAAGGCTGGAACTGGTGGAGATGCTGCGATCTTGTCCTTCAATGGGAACAAGATCATCACTACTTCGGGCGGCGGCATGATGGTTACGCGCCACAAGGACTGGGCTGATCAGGCGCGCTTCCTTGCCACTCAGGCCCGAGATGCGGCCCCGCATTACGAGCATTCTACCTATGGTTATAACTATCGGATGTCTAACATCTGTGCGGCCATTGGGCTGGGGCAGATGCAAGTTCTCGATGACCGAGTTGCGCGACGCCGAGAGATTTTTAAACGCTACAAGACGGCGCTCGCTCGCCCGGGTATTAACTTCATGCCCCAAGCCGACGGGCTCCAATCAACCCGCTGGCTCACAGCCTTGACCATCGACCCGACGCAGACCGGCGTTACGCGTGAAGACATCCGCCTGATGCTGCTGGAAGATGAGATTGAGGCCCGACCGCTTTGGAAGCCAATGCACATGCAGCCGCTTTACGTCGGTACACCCTATCATGGAACGGGTGTCGACGAACGTCTGTTCGCCACCGGCATCTGCCTGCCATCTGGGAGCGATATGACGAACGATCAGCAGGATGAGGTGATTGAGCGGGTCACTTCACTGCTTGACGCATCGCGCTGAACAGCTTCGGGCGGCTCGGCAGATACCCGAAAGGTTTCGTCCGAGCTGTCGCCCTCGCTGTTCTTTTCATTTGTAGTTTGTGAGTCTTGAACCTCGGGCACAGCGTGGATTCAAAAGTGTTTTGATTCCCATTTCTTCATTCAATTGGAAAAAATCAAATAACCAATATCTGAAAATTTATACAACCATAACCTGAGCTCTCGCCAATTTAGCCGCCTGTCCTTCAAGGCAGGCGGCAGTAAATCGAACTTGTTTTTCTCGTTGGTTTCTGGCTGCTGTTTGTTGACTTTGATGAAGAACGCCAAGGCGCTACGTTTCTGCGGACAATCAACTTCAGAATTCAGGCCAATATGACCGCGCTTGTATTTGAGAAGGCACATGTCAACGAAAGAGTTGTCAGTGCCGAAATCGAACAAGCAAATACGCTCAGGAGGTGCCTTTTTCCCGCTATCGGGTCGGTGTGGTAGTTAGTAAGGGTTGATCAACAAATGTTATGTTCTTCTTTAAGCTTATTAACTTAAGCTCGAATTTTTTGTCCTGGAACACGTCACGATTACAAATTCGGATGTTATGTAAATAGACAATTTCGATCGTCGCTCGATTAATCCCGGTCGACCGAACAAATTTTAACTGCACTTTAAGTTTTGCGCTTGACGGGATCGCGGCAACATTACTAGAGGATTAACACGGGGTAAATTTGTTCAAAATTTGAACGGTAAGATTTGTAAGGTATTCGAGCTGTTATGTTTGACTTTGGTTTTCCTGACTCGGAAGCTCCGAAATCCCCTGTCTCAGCACATACTTCGAACGTAACATCAAAGCTCATTTTTCAAGTCGCGAAACGCGTGTTTGACTTGGTGGTCAGCGTTCTTTTCCTGGTCCCTCTAGCAGTTTTGTGCAGTGCAGTTTTGTTGATCCTGAACCCTCTTTGGAACAAGGGTCCGCTTATCTTTTCGCAAGAGCGGATGGGGCGGGACTGTGTGCCTTTCACAGCTTACAAGTTTCGCTCTATGCGCCCGGTAGAACGGATCAAGCGCACAGCAGATTGCCCGTTGGAGGAAGACAGAATCACTCCGCTGGGCCGAATTCTGAGAAAAACACGCATCGATGAATTACCTCAAGTTCTCAATGTCTTAAAGGGTGAACTGAGTTTGGTTGGTCCGCGGCCGGACTATATTGAACATGCCCGAGACTATCTGTCCAACGTCCCAGGCTACCAAGCGCGCCACAGTGTACGCCCCGGAATCACGGGTTGGGCACAAGTTGAGTTGGGTTATGTCGAAGGTACAGATGCCACGCGGCAAAAAGTTCAGGCCGACCTTTATTATATCGCCAATTCCAGCATGGCTCTGGAAGCACGTATCGTTTGGCGAACACTTGCTGTCATGGCACGGTGCGACGGCGCGTAAGAAAATGTGATCTTTGGGATTTGCTTCGCACCGCCGGCCTTTGTGCCCATCTGCGGTATTTCTCACCAATAACCCAAAGCATTTTGTCTGAAGGTAAAAAGAATTTTACCTCTCGCGCCATAAGTTCACCAGCATATTTTGTTCTTTAATTTCTAATT
>NZ_JBQFTP010000029.1:0-21942 GCF_056538705.1 Ruegeria sp. BF12
CAGTCAGCCAGAAAAGGTCGCTCATATCACCGCTCCGGTTTTCGAGCCGTGAATCACGCAGCGCTTTGAAAATCAATGCATCCTGACCCTAGTGACGCGGAGCTCGCCGAAGACGTTGAAAAGCAGTTCAAACTGATTGGGGCTGCTTATGCCACAGGAAACGCGATTAAGATTGATAGGGCCATAAATCGAATTGCAACCATTCGGCGTCTGAAAAGGCTGGGTTTTTATGAGCCAGGAGACCCGAATGATGAAGACCGAGATGGTTGACGACACAACCAGAGATCGCTTCACATAACACCCATTCAGTGATGTTCCCGGTTTTTTAAGGCGGTGCTGAGCAACCCTTGGTTGCAGCAGCTTGGCGTTTTCATCCCTGCTCATACGGCTGCCTGATGCAGCGGGGTTAAGATGTTGAATAATGAACTTACGAAATTCATCTGGTAAGCACAGAAATTAAACTTGCCTATCAGGCCCCGCGTCGCTGATCCAGGTGATGGTGATAGGCAGCAACAACAGCGAGCTACATAGCCTCCAGCGTATGTGAGAGACCGTTTCGGATGTGATCTTCCAACAGCTTCTTTGCGGTGCTCGCGTCTCTGGCCAATGCGGCATCGAACATACCCTTGTGCTCCCTTACGGCCTCTTCGCCGCGATAGGTCAGCACGAGCATCTGATACCGCAGATACTTGTCATAGATGATCGAGTGCAGAGACAAAAGGTTCTTGGAGTTGCAGGCTGCGATCATTGCTTGGTGAAACTCCCAATCATATCGTTTCCAGGTTTCTTTCTCGGACTCGTCGCCCTTAAGAAGCTGCTGTTCCATCAGGTGCAGTTTGTGGTGTGCGGCAACGAGATTGCCTTCCCAGTCCGTGTCGCCGTTCGCGATGGACAACTCCAATGCGTGGCATTCCAACAGGACGCGCAGCTCTGAAATCTCGGTCAGGTCTTCTCGTGAAACCGGCGTAACCAGGAAACCCCGTTGCTCAGGAGCTTCGACAAATCCATCGCTGGCGAGCCTGTTCAGCGTTTCACGAAGTGTCGAAAGGCTTGCCGAGTAGCGTTCCTTCAAGGCGTCCAGCTTCAGTTTGGAGCCGGGTTGCAGCTCCCCGAAGATGATATCCCGCTTGATGCGCTGATAGGTGCTTGCACCTATCGTAGACGGCTGTTTCGCCATGCGTTTCACCCGATATTATCAGTTTCCTCGTTCAATTAGCATTTTTCAGAGACATCAGCAATCCAAACTGATGTATGGTAAAAATAAAAATATCATACATTATTGCGGAATCGCGAAAACCCCAATACGGTCGTGGCCAAGTTGGGCAAAGCAGCCCGATCGCAATCATCGGTTTCGGGATTTTCCGGACCCTCCGGAAGGAAGCAAAGTGTCTAAGAACTTTCGCATTGCCATTGTCGGCATTGGCCTTGTTGGACGCCGCCACGCAGACGCTATACGAGCGTTGCGCCATGTTGATCTCGTCGCGGTGGTCGACCCCAGCGATGAAGGTCGTGCTTACGCCGTTGAGCATGGGGTCACATGTTACGAAACCCTCGAGGAAATGTTTGCAAATCAGACGCCGGACGGAGCTGTTCTTGCGACCCCGACCACGCTTCATGTTGAACAAGGCCTCACGTGTGTTCGACATGGTTGTCCCCTTCTTGTCGAAAAACCGATCGCCGTGGAAGCCACCGCTGCACTTGAGCTTGTTCAGGCAGCGGAGAAGGCCAATGTGCCACTGATGGTCGGACATCATCGTCGGCACAATCCTCTGATCCGGTCGGCTAAGGAAGCCATTGTCGGTGGGAAGATTGGCGATGTGCGCGCTGTACATGCGAATTGCTGGTTCTATAAGCCAGACGAGTATTTTGATGCTGCGCCCTGGCGAAAGAATCCAGGTGCAGGGCCCATCTCAGTCAATCTGGTCCACGACGTCGATCTTCTGCGGTATTTGGCCGGAGAAGTCGTGACCGTTCAGGCTCAGTCGGCTGCATCGCAGCGGGGCTACGACAACGAAGATGTTGCCGGTGCTCTGTTGACGTTCGAAAGCGGAGCGATAGGGACCATAAGTGTGTCCGACAGCATCGTTGCTCCATGGAGCTGGGAGATGACGTCTCAGGAATATCCAATCTATCCTTCAACCACTGAGAGTAGCTACATGATAGGTGGCTCTCATGGTTCGTTGTCCGTTCCCGATCTTCGATTGTGGAGTTACCAGAGTGAGCAAAGGGACTGGTGGACGCCAATCTCATCAACCGCGCTGAAGAAGGGTGCGTCTGACCCTCTGGTTAATCAGCTTAGGCACTTTGTTGAAGTAGCTCGGCACGAAGCAGATCCGATTGTGTCTGGATGGGAAGGTTTTAGAACGCTTCAAGTTATTGAAGCTATTCAGAATTCTTGCAGAACTGGCGAGACTGTCAGGATAAGAACCCTTCAGGAAATGCAGCAACAGAGATTGCAGGTAATGAAAAATATCTGATATTTTGTAAAACATCTTGCAAAATGTCCAAAATAGGTCAAAACTCTGAATCGCAAAAAAGAAGCATCATGATGTCTCAGGGAGGAGCAAAGTGATTACCAAACTTACCCGCCGGGCTGCTGTATCAGCCCTGGTCGCAACCGGTGTTCTGTTTAGCGCAACAAGTGGTGCGCTGGCGGAAGAGAAAGTGCAACTTCGCCTCGCAACATCAGGATCGGAGACCGATCAGCGCTCGGTCGCAATGGCCGAGGTTTTCGCACCCATGGTCGCTGAATTTGCGACGTATGAGCCCAGCTATAACGGCACAATCTTCGCCCAAGGTACGGAGTTGGACGCCATCAGCCGCGGCAACTTGGAAATGTCGATCACCTCGGCGCAGGAACTGGCACAGTTCTTCCCCGAGTTTTCGATCTTTACCGCAGGCTATGTCCATCAGGACGCCGCGCATCAGGTGGCTGTCTTCAACGATCCCTTGATGGATGCCTTCAAGCAAAAGGCCGAAGAAGAACTGGGCGTCAAACTGCTGTCGGTCATGTATTTGGGCCGTCGTCAGGTGAACCTGCGCCAACCCAAGGATGAACTGACCGTCAGCACTCCGGCTGATCTGGAGGGTGTGAACCTGCGGATGCCGGGCACAGATGCGTGGCAGTTCCTTGGCAAAGCGCTGGGTGCTGCCCCGACACCAATGGCGTTCTCAGAGGTTTACACAGCTCTGTCGACCGGTGCCGTTGACGGTCAGGACAACCCGTTGCCGACTGTGGTTGACGCCAAATTCTACGAAGTGACCAATCAGATCATCCTGACATCGCACTTGGTCGATTTGAACTATATCGCCATCGGCAAAGAGGTTTGGGACGGGCTGACACCAGAACAGCAAGCCAAGGTCCAGGAAGCGGCAGACGCAGCGGCGGAATCTGGTCGTCAGAAGCAGCTTCAGAAAGAAGAAGATCTGGTCAGCTTCCTCAAGGAGCAGGGCATGGAGGTTTACGAGCCCGACCTCGCGGCGTTCCGCGATCAGGTACAGTCGATGTATCTGGACAGCGAGTTCGCCGGATCATGGCCGGACGGCGTTCTGGAGCAGATCAACGCTCTGGGCAACTAAGGTCGTCTGAAGAAGGGAGGGAGAACCACGATGAAAGGCTTCAAAAAGGGGTTCTCCCGACTGACCGAAGCGATTGCCGGCGGGATGCTGGCGGCAATCTTCCTGATCTTCCTTCTCCAAATTCTTCTGCGGTACTTCTTTACCCCCGCTGGCTGGACGCTTGAACTCATCGGCATCCTCTGGGTCTGGGTGATCTTTTTTAGCTGCGCCTTCATCGTGCGCGAGAGGGATCACGTGAAGTTCGACATCATCTACCTTTCGGTGCCGATGCGCGTGCGGCAGGTCTTTGCGATGCTGGCGGCCGCGGCGATTGTGGTCGGGATGCTCTACAGTTTCCTGCCGACGTGGGACTACATCGACTGGATGAAAATCCGCAAAACCTCGACTGTGCGCAATCCGTTCTCGGGTGAGAAGATACCGCTGCGCTCAGTATTCTCGATTTACGCGGTTTTTATGCTGGTCGTGGCTGCGCGGTATGCTTGGCTGTTCTTCGACGTCATGCGCAATGGCCCACCAAAGACAGAGTTGGAACTGGTCGTTGGGTACAACGTCGTTGACGATCATCCCCGTGTCGACGTCGAAGAGGACGAGGAAGTTAAGAAATGAGTTTTGAACTTCTTTCCTGCCTGCTCGCTCTCTTTTTTCTGGCAGGCATCGGGACACCTATCGGCTATTCCATCCTCTTGGCCTCATTAGTGTACCTTGGCACGGCCGGATTGGACGTCGCCCTCGCGGGCGAGAAGATCCTGCAAGGCTTTTACAAAAGCACGATTCTGCTTGCCGTGCCTTTGTTCATCGTTGCCGCGAATATCATGAACGCGGGGTCGATCACCGACCGCCTGCTGAACTTCTGCGTCGCTGCGGTCGGGCGGTTCAAGGGCGGCCTCGGGCACGTAAACGTGGTAGCGTCCCTGATCTTCTCGGGTATGTCCGGCTCGGCTGTCGCGGATGCCGCGGGGATCGGTAAGATCATCATTGAGATGATGACCAAGGATGGCCGCTACAGCCGAGGCTACGCAGCTGCAATTACCGCAGCGTCGGCAACGATCGGCCCGATCATTCCGCCTTCGATTCCGATGGTTTTGTACGCGCTCGTTTCCAAGGCCTCTATCGGGTCGCTGTTCCTGGCCGGTATTCTGCCGGGCCTGATCATGGGCGTCGTCCTCATGGCGATGAACTACTATCTGGCCGGCAAGCGGAACTTTGCATTGGAAGAACCTGTTCCGCTGCGCGAGTTACCTGCTAAAACCGCCAACGCGTTCCCGGCGCTGCTGATGCCGGCGATCCTGCTGTACGGTATATATGGAGGCGTTACTACTCCGACCGAGGCTGCAGCCGTGGCTGCATTCTACGCTCTGCTATTGGCAGCGTTGTTCTACCGCGCGCTGACCTTCCGTGGCCTTTATCAAGTGTTCGTCGACAGCGCACGCTCTTCCGCAGCCGTCGGGGTGGTCATTGGGGGCGCGTTCATTCTGAACTTCATCGTCATTCAGGAACAGATCCCGCAATCGATCTCAGCCTTGCTGGAGGGTTCAGATGTCAGCCCGATTGTGTTCCTGATCCTCGTAAACCTGCTGATCCTCGCGCTGGGATGCGTATTAGACGCAACAACGATCATCCTGGTGATCGTGCCCCTGTTCATCCCGACCTGCGAAGCGCTTGGGATTGATCTGGTGCATTTCGGAGTACTGGTCGTCGTAAACTCGATGATCGGCCTGATCACGCCGCCCTACGGCATTCTGCTCTTCGTTATCAACGCCGTGACGGACATTCCGCTGCGCGAAATCATCTCGGAAATCTGGGCTTTCCTCGCGGTTCTCATCTTCGCCTTGGTGATCATGATGCTGATGCCGGATCTGGTCCTGTGGTTGCCGCGTATGTTTGGATATCAGGGATAATGTGCCTCTCGGTTTCGACAACGTCGATCCCCGGTGATCTGGCCGAAAAACTGAGTGCTATCGCCGACGCGGGATTCGGAGGTGTCGAATTACACGAACCGGACTTGACCGCTTTTGACGGGCCGCCATCGCAAATTCGGAAACGTGCTTCAGCTCTCGGCCTGAAGATTTGCCTGCTGCAACCTTTCCATAACCTTGAAGGCCAGTCTGGCAGCGGACGGGAGCGCGCCTTTGATCGGCTGAAGCGCAAACTCGACCTGATGAGTGAGTTGGGAACGGAATTGCTGCTAATCGGGTCTGCTTTCGAGGTCGATGCCGCTGCGACCGAAGAACAGGTAATCGCAGACATTGGCGAGGCGGCTGAGATCGCGAAAGAGATGGGGTTGCGTCTGGCCTATATGGGCTTGCCATGGTCGGATCTAATTCACTCGGATGAGCAGGCGTTACGCGTCGTTGAAGCAATCGACAGCCCTCATTTGGGGTTGGCCTTGAATTCCTTTTTCTCGCTCGCTGACGGTTCCAAACCCGCGCGCCTGAGGAAAATTCCCGGAGAGCGACTTTTCCATGTGCAACTGTCAGATGCACCCCGGCTCGAAATGGATATTCGCAGGCTAAAACGGCATTTCGGGCTTCTTCCTGGGCTCGGATCGCTGAACCTTGCGGGCTTTGTGCGCGTGCTTGCCCGCGCTGGATATAAGGGGCCGTGGTCCGTTGCGCGCGTCAACGAAGCAGCTCCTCAACCCGGTGGCCGAACACTGGCCCGAGACAGCTACAGGTCGCTGGTGAACCTGTTAGATGAGGTTTCCCGGACCGAGCCGGGAACGGATTTCGGCATCCCGGACCTGCCGGAACGCGTCTATGCGTCAGGCTTCGAATTCGTCGAGTTTACCGCCGACGAAACAAGCGGCGCGCAACTGGCCGATATGCTCTCGGCCATGTGTTTCCGAATGGAGCGAAAGCACGTCAGCAAGTCCGTCGAGCTGTGGCGGCAAGGCGCCATAAACATCGTTGTGAATACCGAAAAGGAAGGTTTTGCCCATTCGGCGTTCCTGGGTCACGGCCCCTCCGTTTGTGACATGGGGTTGCGTGTCAAAGATGCGGATCAGACGGTTCAGCGGGCGACCGCGTTGGGCGCGCCGAATTTCTCACAACCGGTGGGGACCGGGGAACTGGATATCCCGGCCATCCGAGGTGTCGGCGGCAACGTCGTTCATTTCATCGATGAGAAATCCGATCTCCATCGGGTATGGGACATCGAGTTCGAGCCGGTTGCGAAAACCAAAGCCACCCAACCTGCCGGTCTGCGTCGTATCGACCATCTGGCCCAGACGATGCGTCACGATGAGATGCAAAGCTGGCTGCTCTATTACATTTCGACTTTTGAGATGGCAAAATCCCCGATCGTGAACGTTGCCGACCCGTCGGGTGTTGTGCAAAGCCAGGCCATCGAAAGCCCCGAGGGCGAAGTGCGTTTAAACCTGAATGGAGCAGTTGGGCGTCGAACACTGGCGGCGTCATTCCTTGAAGATGGCTTTGGGGCTGGTGTTCAGCACATCGCCTTCCAGTCGGATGATATTTTTGAGACCTCAGCTCAGTTGCTAAAGTCCGACTTTCCCAGCCTGTCCATCCCGGAAAACTACTACGCTGATCTGCAAGCGATATTCGGATTGGATGACGATTTGGTCGCCCAACTGCACCGGGGTAACATACTTTACGATCGGGCGGTGGGTGCCGAGTATTTTCAGATATACAGCCGCCCCATCTTTAACGGCTTCTTTTTCGAAATTGTTGAACGCCGCATGGGCTATGCCGGTTACGGTGCGCGTAACGCGCCCATTCGCCTCGCCGCGCAAAGCAAAACCCAGACGTTCAAAGAGGTGAAGACTCAATGACCCTGCTGGATGAAAACATGACAATGGATGAGTGCGCCGTTCGCCAATGGTGGCGTACCTCCATCATCGACATGAAGCCCGGTCAGGTCGCTTTTCGTGGCAACGCCATAGAGGACCTGATCGGGAACGTTTCATTCCCACAGATGATCTGGCTGATGGTGCGGGGTGATCTGCCCAGCGACGCACAAGCGCGCTTGTTCGAAGCTGCTTTGGTCGCAGGCGTGGATCACGGCCCACAGGCTCCCTCAATCGCGGCTGCGCGTATGGCCGCCACCTGCGGGGTAGGTCTCAATAATGCGATGGCGACTGCGGTGAACATGCTGGGCGACGTGCACGGCGGGGCAGGAGAGCAGTGTGCAGAGCTTTACTATGATATCGCAGTCCGCATGGATGCGGAAGCTTCGCTGAATGACGCTGTTCGGGATGGCTTGGACAGTTGGCGCGAGACCTACGGCAAGATCGTATCGGGCTTTGGTCACAGGTTTCACAAGCCTGTCGACCCACGCGCACCACGATTGATGCAACTTGTTCGTGATGCGGCGGCAGAAGGCACAGTTTCTGGCCGGTTTGCCGATATCGGAGAAGAGGTTCAGGCCGAACTGGGCCGTCAACGCGGCGGTCGGCCAATTGCCATGAATATCGACGGCGCGACAGCTGTGATCTTCTGTGAACTTGGCTTTCCTGCGCCCTTGTCGCGGGGGCTGTTTTGCCTGTCCCGCTCGGTTGGAATACTCGCCCACGCTTGGGAACAGATGAACCAGGGGGGGCGGAACAAAGGGCCGATGCCCCCGAATTACTTACCCCTCTACGAAGACAGGAATGATGACGCGTGAGACATCGAAATCCTTCCGGGTCGGCCTTATTGGCTGTGGTCGTATCAGCGATATTTATCTAAAGACACTATCCAAATTTTCGAGCGTCGAAGTCGTGGCTTGTGCAAGCCTTGATCCTTCGGAAAGCCGCGCCAAAGCGGATCAATACGGTGTCGCCAAGGCTTGCACTCCAGATGAAGTGTTTGATGATCCGACGATTGACTGCGTTCTGAATCTGACAATTCCGGCGGCGCATGCGGAAATCAGCTTGCGCACGTTGGAGGCGGGCAAGCACGTCTATTCCGAGAAGCCGTTGGTTATGAATCGAACGGATGGCAAGGCGATCCTGCACATGGCCTCTGAAAAGGGGTTGCTGATCGGTTGCGCGCCCGACACATTTCTGGGCGGTCGCTGGCAGACCGTTCGGCGTTTGATCGACGAGGGTGCCATTGGCAAACCGACAGGGGTTTTTGCCCATGTCGGTACCCACGGGACAGAACGCCACCATCCCAACCCGGATTTCTACTACAAGGCGGGTGGCGGGCCATTGCTGGACCTTGGGCCGTACTACCTGACCGCCATGATCTGCTGCCTTGGTCCCGTTGACCGGGTCGCCGGAATGGCGCGATGCACGTTCGACAAAAGGATGATCGAAAACGGCCCTCGCAGCGGCGAATGGATAGATGTCGAGGTCGACACGCACTCCCTAAGCCTGCTGCAGTTCTCATCCGGAGCTATAGGGTCGATGACCATGAGCTTCGACGTCTGGGACAGCGAAACTCCGCGGTTCGAGATCTACGGTGAAAACGGCACCATCAGCATTCCTGATCCTGACCCGGTTCATGGTGCCAATATCTTTCAAGGGGATGTCTGGCTGAAAACGCGGGAGACCTCGCGCTGGTCTCATCAGCCTCGTCCAACCGGTCGCGAAGACTGGCAGGTGGTCGAAAACAAACACGGGTTCAATGAAGACAGCCGCGGGCTCGGCCTTTTGGATCTGGCCCTGGCGGCGCAAGAAGGACGCCAACCCCGCGCAAGTGGAGCGCTTGCCTACCACGTTTTCGAGGTCATGGACGCAATTGAACGGGCACCGAAATTCGGAGCGTATCAGACGATAGAAAGCCGTTGCGAGGTACCCGAGCCTTTGCCGGTCGATTTCCTGAACGATGAGAGGAAGGAGTTGGCGAATGCCGATTGAGACACTCGACTTTGCCCAGCCATTCTTTCGCGTCCAGCACATCACCGATGAAGACAGAATATCTGTCGAGGGTCGCGCAATTGTTCTGAACCTTGGGGGAAGGGGCCTTTCGGTCGAGGATCAGACCGTTGCGCCGCTTTCGTCTGTGATCGTGCAAGACAGCGTGCTTAACGGCGTGGAACGCGCAGTAATTGTCTATGGTTTCGACGCCCATGCCGATGAGAACGAGCTGTTCGCATGGGTGAAAGATACATGGCCATCTGCTTTTGATGTTCGCCAAGAGGAGCGTCTGCGCGGTGTCAGCCACTACATGTCGCCAAAGGTCTTCGTGGGTAACGTTGGACTGACCATGTACCATTCCGGCTCGGTCCCATTGAATGTCGGGTTACATAAGGATCATCCGTTCTGCCCGGTACCGGGGTTTCGCGAAGTGCATACGCAAATCGTAGGCTTTGGCAAAATGCAGCAATGCCGCGAACGGGACGTTGAAACCCTTTACCTCGAAGAACTCATGGCTCCGGGCGCGACGCACAAGCCGATGTATGACGCCGAAGGCAACTATCCCTGGCATCAATACGAGACGATTACCCCCAGCATTTTCATGGCGGTGGAAATGCTGCCGGAAGGCGTACGGGTCCCGGAAATGGAGGTTCAGAATGGCTGAGAGACTTTTACCCGAAAACCTGAACTTTGACGGTCCATTCCCCCGGTTGTCTCGCCGTTTGCGGCTGGGCGTTGTTGGCGGAGGACGTATCTCTGTCACGCAAGCGATGGCAGCGAGGATGAGCGACCGATGGGACGTCGCCGCAGGCGCGCTCAGTTCAGATGCCGAGCGCAGCAAAGCACGCGGGGCCGAATGGTTCCTGCCAGCAGACAGGTGCTATGCGTCGTTCGACGAGATGGCACAGGCCGAGGCGGCACGCTCGGATGGCGTAGATGCCGTCATGATCACTACCCCAAACCACGTTCATTTTGAAGCTTCCAAAGCGTTTCTGGAGGCGGGCATTGACGTGATGTGCGACAAGCCCCTGACCAACGAAGTCGACGAGGCCGAGGGGCTTGAGGAGATTACCGCGCGCACGGGACACATCTTTGCTGTCGGCTATGCGATGTCATGTTTTCCGGTAATCCGTCAGGCCAAACAAATCGTGGCGGAAGGCGGCATCGGTAAAATCAACCAAATCCACGTCGAGTTCATGCAAGACTGGATGACGCCCGATGATGTGGCTGATGCGCCCCATGTCAAATGGCGGCTGGACCCAAAGATTTCTGGTCCGACTAGCTGTGTCGGCGATATCGGAACCCATGCCGCGCATCTCGCCAGTTTTGTCTCGGGCTTGCCCTTGACCAACCTACGGGCCGAGTTTCATGTCTGCGGCGTGCCACAGCCGTTGGAAGACACGGCGTTCATGTTTACCCGTTACCAAAATGAAGTCCCCGGAACCTTGTTGGCAACACGCCTTGCCCCCGGGAATCGGGGAGGATTGCGGTTGCGGATATTCGGGAGCGAAGGAGGTCTCGAGTGGGACTTGGAGAATTCGGAGCGGCTAAAGTTCAATCGGTTTGGTGAGCCGGATCGTATCATCAGCCGAGGTCACGGGCATGGCATCGACCCCAGCGCGGAACGTTTGATCCGAACCGCGCGCGGCTTCCCCGAAGGGATTATCGAAGCCTGGGCTAATCTTTATACTGAGTTCGCAATGGCAGTGGCCGCGCGCCGGGATGGCGTCGCGATTCCGGCCGATTGGCTGACCTATCCCAGTGTCAATCAAGGCGCAGACGGTGTCCGCTTCATTGATGCCTCCGTGCGCTCTCACCAGTCCGGAGGGGACTGGGTCACTCTCTAAGGCTTTGCCAACACAAATGTAAAACACGCCCGGGCCGTTGCCTGGGCGCTTTCATTTTCTGCTCAGCATTAAAAGTTGATATTTTAAAAAATATCAGATATTTTTTACTACGTGTGATGAAAATAAGATTCGCAGACACGTGGAGCTGTCGTTCATGGTGAAACCCGAAGAGGCTGGCGCAAGCCCCTCTCTCTATTCCTTGGCGCATCTGACGCTGATTGGCTGTACGCCGCCCGAGTTGGTCTATATCGCCGCGCGGGCCGGTTACGATGCCGTCAGCCCCAGGTTCATTCCGATGCATGTGCCCGGTGAATTCACTCAATCTCCAATCGACAAGGCACAGGTGCATGCCACCAAAACTGCTCTCTCTACTACTGGCTTGAAAGTCCTCGATGTCGAACTTGCGCGCATCACAGAAGATGTCGATCCGCGCAGTTTTGAGCCTTCTCTTGAGATCGGTGGGGAGTTGGGTGCCAAGCGCATGATCATGAGCGCGTGGACCAACACCCGCGATGATCGTGACTTCCTGATCGACGTCTATTCCGAGACCTGCGAACTGGCGGCTCCGTATGGGCTAACAGTGGACCTTGAGTTTCCAAGCTTCTCCCGCTTGCGCACTCTGGATGAGGCGCTTGATATCGTGCGTGCCTCCGATCAGCCCAACGGCGGTATTCTGGTCGATACGCTTTACATGCACCTCAGCCGCGTGGATTTGGGAGAGTTGCTACACGTCCCCTCGGACCTGTTTCACTTCCTGCATATCTCTGATTGCCTGCCCGGCATCGCCGATACGCGCGAGGGCATGATCCAGCTGGCGCGCGATGCGCGGCTCTATCCTGGCGAAGGTTGGATCGATTTCACCGGCATCATCGAACGGATGCCACCCGTCGACTATTCCATCGAACTGCCCAACGAAAGCCGCGTTGCCGAGTTGGGATATGAAGAACACGCGCGTCGCTGTCTCAGCCACGCCAAGCGAACATTCGGCGAGGCGCGGTCACAGCGTCGTATGCCCGATGCTGCAATTCCAAAACACCAAGAGGATCATCATGGGCAAAGAGCTCACTGAAAGCGACCGCAACATTGCGGCCGATATGCTGGCACGCGCCCGCGCTGCCATGGCCGAAATCGAGGATTGGGATCAGGACAGGCTGGACCGGCTGTCTCAGGC
Source organism: Ruegeria sp. BF12 (assembly GCF_056538705.1). Taxonomy (NCBI): domain Bacteria; kingdom Pseudomonadati; phylum Pseudomonadota; class Alphaproteobacteria; order Rhodobacterales; family Roseobacteraceae; genus Ruegeria; species Ruegeria sp. BF12. Next base: position 12,398 of record NZ_JBQFTP010000029.1, read on the forward strand.
CATTGCGTGGTATGCGGGGAACGAGAAAACCTTCACGCGTTTGGCCCAGCAGGGCGTGGACGAAAGCGGTATCGGAGATCGCGCAGGGCGTCCTGCGAAGCGCTTCAAGATTCACATGGTGCTGCGAGATGTCTTGCGCACACCTTCGACCGGTATCGTCGAGGTGGATGAGGAAAAAGGTCTGGTGAAATATGCCAAACCTGCCGGTGTGATCGCCTCCCTGATCCCGATGACCAACCCGGCGATGACTCCACCGGTGACCGGCGTGTCCGCCGCGAATGCCCGGAATGCGGTCATCTTCAGCCCGCACCCACGAACCGCCCATACCACTTTTGAGATGGTCGAGGTCATGCGTGCTGCTTGCCGTGCCGCCGGTGCCCCCGAGGACTTGTTTCAATCCATTCGCAAACCGTCGATCCCATTGACGCAACATCTGATGGAGATCTGCGACCTGACTTTGGCGACGGGCGGCAAACCCATGGTCAAAGCGGCGTACAGTTCAGGGCGTCCAGCCTATGGTGTCGGCGCGGGCAATTCATCCATTGTCATCGATGAGACAGCCGATCTGGAAATCGCCGCTCAGAACACACGTATTTCAAAGACGTCTGACTTTGGGTCTGGTTGCTCGGCTGACGGCAACATTATCATCCAGCGTTCAATTTACGACGACATGGTCAAGGCGCTTGAAGCCGAAGGCGGGTACCTGTGCTCTGATGAAGAGAAGGCTATGCTCGAAGCCGCTATGTGGGACGAAAAGGGCAACCGAACGTTCCCGACTATCGCCTGTCCGCCGCAGCAAACGGCCAAGGTTGCCGGCTTCTCGATCCCCGAAGATCGCAAGTTTCTGATGGTCGAAAATCAGGGGCAAATCGGGCCGCAGCACAAGTTCTCCAAGGAAAAACTGACCACATTGATGGCGCTTTATCACTTCGACACATTCGATGACGCGCTGGAAACGGTCAGCCAGATCTACAACACCGGGGGCAAGGGCCATTCCTGCGGGATTTATAGCCACAACGACGATCACATCGATCGGTTGGCGCGCCTGGCTCCGGTCAGCCGTATGATGGTGCGACAGCCGCAATCGAAGGCCAATGCTGGCGCGTGGACCAATGGCATGCCCATGACCAGCAGCCTGGGCTGCGGCATCTGGGGTGGCAACATCACCAACGAAAACGTCACCATGAAACATATGATGAACTACACCTGGGTCAGCCGTCCGATCCCTGAAGATCGCCCCTCGGAGCCGGACCTGTTCGGCGAATTCTACGGACAGGAGGTAGCGTGATGGACGGGGCAAAACTGGACGGCAAAACAGTCGCCGAACATATCGTCGACTTTCTCGAACGCCGTGACGTTAAGCATGTGTTCGGGCTTTGTGGCCATACAAACATCGCAGTTCTGGCCGCGTTGGCGGAAAGCCCCATCGATTTCGTCACCGTAAGGCACGAACAAATCGCCAGCCACGCGGCGGACGCTTATGCCCGCGTGACGGGCAAGGCATCGGTGGTGTTGTCCCATCTCTCCCCGGGTCTGACCAATTGCGCCACCGGGGTCGCCAACGCCGCACTGGACTGTATCCCGATGGTCGTGATCGCGGGCGATATTCCTACGCACTACTACGGCAAGCATCCGCATCAGGAGGTGAACTTGCACGCAGACGCGGCCCAGTGGGAGATTTATCGCCCCTTCGTCAAACGTGCTTGGCGGGTGGATCGCGCCGACCTGATGGCCGAAATCTTGGAAAAGGCGTTTCATCTGGCTGAAAGCGGTCAGCCCGGGCCGGTGCTGGTCAATGTGCCGATGGACATCTTCTCCGAGGTGATCCCCTCGGACAGCTTCGACCGTATCCGCGATAACACGCGCGCGCTCAAGAAACCGTCGATTGACGATGAAACAGCGCGAGAGATTGTCGAAGCGCTGGCGAAGGCCGAAAACCCGGTTGCCTATGTCGGCGGCGGTATCCTGTTGGCGCAGGCCAGTGAGGAGTTGCGCGAGTTTGTTGAACATATGGGTCTGCCCGTAGCGCATTCCCTGATGGGCAAGGGCGCGCTGCGGGACGACCATCCGCTCGTGCTGGGAATGACCGGGTTTTGGGGCACCGAGCTGGTCAACCAGTCCTGCCTGAATGCCGACTATATCTTTGCCGTGGGCACCCGGTTCAAAGAGGCCGATTGTTCCAGCTGGTATCCCGGCTATACGTTCAACATTCCCGGCTCAAAGGTCATTCATATCGACATCGAACCGCAGGAAATCGGCCGGAACTATCCCACCGAGATCGGCGTCGTTGCGGATGCCAAAGCCGCGCTGCGCGTTCTGACTCGCGTTGCCCGCGAGATGTATCCCGACGGTTTCAAACGCCCCGCGCTGGAACAGAAGATCATGGATTTTCGGACAGAATTCAAAGCGCGCAACGTGGACATGGCGACCTCATCAGCCTTTCCGATGATGCCCGAGCGTATTCTGGCGGATACCCGCAAGGCACTGCCTGAGGATGCCATCATCACCACGGACGTTGGCTGGAACAAGAACGGTGTTGGGCAACAGTTCGATATCCTGACGCCCGGTTCGATCCTGACTCCGGGCGGGTTCGCGACGATGGGCTTTGGCCCTCCGGGAGCGATCGGCGCAAAACTGGCAGCCCCTGACCGTGTGGTGATAAGTCTTGTTGGCGATGGCGGTTTCGGTCAGAACCCATCAATGCTGGCAACGGCCGTCGAACTTGATCTGGGCATCATCTGGCTGGTTATGAACAACAACGCCTTCGGAACTATCGCAGGTCTGCAAAAGGCGCATTATGGTCTGACATACGGGACTACGTTCCCTGGATCAGCTGCAGCTCCCGCAAACGGACCGGGTTATGCAGACATCGCACGAGCCTACGGTGCTGAAGGGCACAGGCTCAGTGCTGCTGATGAATTGTTGCCGGCATTGGAAGCGGCAATCGCCAGCGGCAAACCAACTGTCCTTGATGTCCCGATGATCAACAATCCGACGCCAACTACCGGGCATTGGAACATCCTCGACATCTATTCGCCAGACAGGGATGTTTCGCACGTCGCAACCTGACGTAGTTTAGAATTTGGGCGTACTTCTACGCATAAGGCACTTGCCTATGTTTGCGAAACAGAACGGCAAGTGCCGCTATGCTCAGGTTCAATATCTTGGGCTAACATTGCGTCGTATAAGAGATGATCTCTTCAACTGAAACATCACGGCATCGGAAAAAGCTTGTAAGTGTTTTGGGTCGGAAATGCTTGACGTTTGGGTCAGAATTGAATGACGTGATTGGCCGATTTATTGAGGTTTTGGCTGTCGATTGAGTCAAAGATCAGTGACTTTCCACAATCCTGTTGTACGTCAGACGAACTTGACCTTTGCGTCATAAACTGACCCAACACCCCCTTTTTCGTATTCCCGCAGACTGTTTCGTTTGATCTGACTTCCGTCCAGGAAATCAGGGCTGATTTGCAGATCAGACGGCGAAGCCGCCTGTTCCTGCTGATCTGCCACGTGGCGAACGCGGGAGAGGGCGAGGCAATGCTGTTCGACAGGGGTGGTGCGGCCCGCAGGCAAAGCCGAGGACACGGCCCTGTCTAAAAGGGTTGCCCGAGGGGGAGGGCAGCGTCCTCACCCTGACGGCCAGGGGCGCTTGGCTTGTCCAAATCCCGCTGACCCACGAAAGGAAATCGGCGGGGAGGATGACGCGCCGCCATTGGCGATTCTTACGTTCTGTCATACCGCAAAAGTTACAGTCCGGCCCTTTGCGGACCGTCATCCCAAATCCCAATGCCGCGGCGCAGCGCACCCTGAGCAGACATTCATCATCGACTGTGTTTCATTTGCGGTGGTTTTCTCCGCAAGAATTTCTCGCCAATTGATGGGTTTGTCGATCTTCAGATGAGCTTCGAACTGCTGCAAGCCTTCATGACCAGGATGACACTCAACCGCCTCTGCAATGAGTTTTCTGCACTGATCGTCGTCGCCATCTTGCCTGTATCGCTCCGCTAAGCTGCCATTCGAGACGCGGTTCGAATACGACCGCAGCGCGGGACAAAGCAGCCAATCGGAAGGGCTCATTTCATAGAAGTCTCCAATTGGAAAGGTGCGCGGAGTGCCGAGGTAAGTTCACTCCGCGCGACACTCATTCGAGTGCGTTCTTGTAGATCACCCCATCCTTCATGATGAAATCGATGTTGTTCGCGTAGTCGACGAGGATAGTAACGTCTTCAATTGGATTGCCGTCCACCAGTAGAATATCGGCATAAGCTCCCTCCGATATCACGCCCAACGGGCCATCAACGTATGGATTAAGCTTTCCTGAAAGCGCCAGCAATTCAGCAGTCTTAGACGTTGCCTGAACTAGAATTTCATAAGATGACCAGACTTCGGTCCGATACTGGAATTCATCATTCTGCTTCGAAAGCGCAACTGGGTCTCCAATGATGTCTGTTGAGAATGCGACCTTTTCTATTCCGAAATCCTTGATGAGCTTCATCTGATTTCTTGCACCGGCTTGGACACTGAGGAACTTTGCCCCAGCGGTCGGTCCTAGTGCCTTTGCCACTGTTTCTTCGTCCAGCCCCAGCAGCGAGTAGAAGGGGACAATCCAAGCGTCAGCATCCTTGATTGCTTGTGCAGAGACTTCTGTCATCAGCTGTCCGTGTTCGATGCTGATTACGCCAGCTTCTAAGGAGCGCAGGATCGAGTCATCATTGTATGCGTGGACCATGACATAAGTGTCCCAGTCCGCTGCGGCCTTAACTGAGGCTTCAAGCTCCCCAGGCAAGCCCTGTACAGTGTGCAGTGGGTCGACCGAAGAAGACACACCACCGCCAGCCATAACTTTTATTTGCGTAGCTCCGAGCCGCAGCGCCTCTCGCGTTGCGCGCAGTACTTCTGGAACGCCATCGGCCAGGAACTCTACATGTTGATTAAAGAAAGAGGGCTGTGCTCCCATAAAGTTGGGGTGCGGTTCGGTGTAAACGCGATGTTCTCCGTGACCCGAAGTTTGAGAGATCACGGGTCCAGATGGGTATATTCGTGGTCCGACTGCCTTTCCTCGATCAATTGCTTTTTGCAATCCAATTGCAGGGCCTCCAGCATCTCGGACAGTTGTGAAGCCACGCAGCAACATTTTTTCTGCTTCTGACGTGGAAACAGCGCCCCAATACATCCAATCAAAGTTATCTCTCAGATCAGCCACAGGCTCTGTTATTGCCATATGTACGTGGGCATCAATCAGGCCCGGCATCAGAGTTCTGCCTCCACCGTCGATTATCTTAGCATTGGCGACGGCAAGGGGTTCAGACGATACCTCCGCGATTAGATTATCGACTACCAAGACATTCGCGTTCTCAATTCTCTCTGCATTCACGCCGTCAAAAACATGTACGTTAGTAAAGAGTATCGGAAAGCTACCCTCTTGTGCGAATGCCGGAGTGGAAATGAGTCCCGCAAAGATAACCGAGGCTGCACTCTTCGATAGTGCTCGCTTGAAACGTAGCTCAAAGGAAAAGTTCATTTTCCGATCTCCAGCTAATGATATCCGAGGTGGCGATCATGCTAACAAGGTTTTTGAGAATTACTTATTGTCATTTGAGGACAAACCTATTTTTCTCTGTCCAGTAAAGATAACTTGGATGACATATGTGCGCACACGCCTCTCAAGTGACGATCCCAGTCATGCAGTCAAAATTTTTGTCAGCGGTGATAGATCGAGCTTGCGAATTGGGCGCCGACAGAGAAAAGGTCTTGGAAGGCTGCTTACTCAGGTCAGAAGTATTATCTGGCCCGACCCAACCAATTCCAAGCGCATGTGTGTATCGCGCGTCCACCCGTGCCGCCAGACTTTCAAAAAATCCATATCTTTGCGGAGAGATTGCTGGTCAATTTGATTGGAGTAACGGTTTCGTCCCACCTGAAACTATGAGTTACACGCCTAGCTTGGGAGACCTGCTGGTTGCTTGGCTTCACTTTGTGGAAGCCGCGCAAATTTCAATGAACTACACAATGACGATTGAAGGTGGGCGAGCCATATTGACGGGCCGCCGGATGCTTCAAGCTTCTCAACCTCCTGGCCAAGCGGACGCGTGGGACATTGTTGCATGGTCTGAAATGCTGAAGGCGAGATTGGGGCCAGTATGGAACAGCGCATTGGTCGAAGTACTTGTTTTTGATCCGAAAGCGATCCCGCCAACATTTATTCCAAAAAGTCAGGTTCAAAAATGCGATGCATGGGGCCTTAGTATGTCGTTCCCCGCGTCTTGGTTGATGCAGCAATCAAAATTTGAACGAAACGAGGCGACGGAGGCGTACAGTCCCATTCAAAAAGTGCTCGACTTGGCCGGCTTATTCTCTGTGATTGACTACTCCGCATGGCCTGGCTTGGACGGGTTTGCAAAATTCATCGGTTTGCATCCCAAAACGCTTCAAAGAGAACTTACAAGATACGGCACCACAGGGGCAGAACTCGTAGACAGGGCGAAAATGCGTCAGGCAGAGCAATGGCTGACCGAGGGGCGCCTTTCCATAACAGATATCGGAAAGAACTTGGGCTACAAAAACCCAAGTGCGTTTACACGAACGTGTCACCGTTGGTTTGGATCGTCGCCTGAGCAGGTAAGACGTATTCTATATACTCCGTAGTTTATCCATGAGCGGGGGCCACTTTGGGCTCTCAACAGACCTTGGCGGCAGCGTCGTTGAATGGCGGCTACCAGTATTGGGTCAGAAATGCTTGACGTTTGGGTCAGAATTGAATGACGTGATTTGCCCATTTATTGAGGTTTTGTGCGCCGATTGAGTCAGGAATCAGTGACGTTCCATAGTATCTGTTGAACGTCACACGAACCTGACCCAACCGTCATAGTTGGACCAGAAACTAGGTGAACGTTCGACATCAGAAGGCACCTCCGATGTTGGACATCAGTTGAGTTTGACCATTGCGTCATAATCTAATCAGCCGCCCGCCTTTCGTACTCCCGCAGACAGTTTCGTTTGAACTGGCTTCCCTTTTGGAAATCAGGGCTGATTTGCAGACCAGACAGCAAGGTTGCCTGTTCTTGCTGTTCTGCCTCGTGGCAAACGCGGGAGGGGGCGTGACAACGCGTTTGGATAGGGGTGGTGCGGCCCGCAGGCGCAGCCGAGGACTCGGCTCTTTCCAATAGGGTTGCTCGAGGGGGAGGGCAGCGTCCTCTCTCTGACGGCCAAGGGTGTTTGGCTTGTCTAAATCCCGCTGGCCCATGAAAGAAAAGTGATGGGAAAGACGGCCCGCCGCCATTTGCGATTGTACCATTCTGTCAAACTGCAAAAAAACAATATTCGGCCACCAATCTGCCGTTTGCTGCATACGCGAATAGTCTACTGCAAGCGCAAAGCCATCCACTGGGAGGGCGGTACACCGGTCATTCGCTGCAAACGCGCACTGTCCAATAACGCCAACTCAAGGCAGGCATTCGACTAGCTTCCAGAGCCAGAGAAAATGTACTGAAATCCGCTCGCCGTAAGACTGCCCATGACGCCAAGAGCAAACGCCAGCAGAAGGTACAGCGTGATAATGAGACTACCAGATTTGCGGGTCTGCATTTTCACAAAACCGAGAAGCTCGGAAACCTCTTATCCTCGAGAGTTTTGAAAACCTTCTTCCAATGATAAACCACCAAGCCTTCGTTCAGGCCAGAAGGGACGTAGCTCTCCCAGATTGGGTGTTCGAGCGGCCGACTTTTATGCCATTGATCATGGGAGGACGTTACGGCCGAAACCACCGGTACCACTGCGAGAAACACGATCTCGTCGGTCTTTACGACGCCGTGTTTAGCAGCACGAAAGGCCGCCTCCACTGCTTGGGGCATGGTGCGCGCTTCATTGATCCTACAATCGATGTTTCAATTTGTTCAAAGCCGCTGTTCCAAACCTTATGCCACGGGAAGGGCGGAAGAGATCGACCAGGTTGTGAACTACATTACGCTCATACGCCGTTTGAAGAAGCAGGAACTATTTGATTTGGGTAGCTCGAATGAAGATGGTCCAAGTGGGTGATACGACGGCCTACTAGCTAGCAGCCGTGCAACACACATGTTTGGTCAGACATTAGAAAGGGGACCTTATGCCGAACGTATACCTTACAGAACCGATGCAGGATTTTGTTCAAGATCAGATTAGGTCAGGGGCGTATGCCAACCTGAGCGAAATTGTGCGGGCGGGGATTCGGCTCTTGATGGAAAAAGAAGGTGCGCGGCAGTTCTACAGCCTGAAGGCTGAACTTGAATGTGCTGTGGTGGACGCCGGACGCGGTCAATTCGTAGAGTTTGATCCACAGAAATACGAGCCTGACGCATTCAGTTCATGAGCTTTTTTGCTTTCGAAGCTCACGGATTCCGATCAAGACGCCACAGGGCAATACCTCTCCGGGTGCGTTGCTCGCTCAACCATAGATCGATTCATATAATGCACCTATCGTGTTGTTTGCGGTTCGATTCAGTTCGTGCATCCGCCCGGACAAAGCGCGATATGCAGTGACGCGAGAAACACCAAAAGGCCGGCAACGCCTTCGATCAAACCCCGCTGACCTGGATCACAGGATGCCAAGTCATCTAGCCTCCGGCACAAATCGCGTAGCGCTTCCGCCGGAATGCCGCTCATATTGATCACCCCGGATCTCCGTCCAGCAGCTTCTGTCCGGGGGCTTTCGCAGTTCCGTCGCCGTTTATGTATTCATAAAGCGTCGTAGTAGTGATCCCGAGCCGTTTTGCCAGATCGGACGCATTGGTTTCTCGATCCGCCATGGCCTTCATCGCCATCCGCAACATGGTCACATCCATCTTTCGGGGCCGCCCACCTTTTCGCCCTCGTGCTCGTGCTGCCGCCAGACCGGCACGGGTGCGTTCAGCGATAAGCTCCCGTTCAAACTCGGCGAGACTGGCGAAGATGCCAAAGATAAGCCGACCATTGGCGGTTGTCGTGTCAATCTCTGCTCCTGCGCCGGACAGAACACGAAGGCCAACACCGCGTTCGCGCAATCCATCAATAGTTGCTACGAGATGCTTGAGATCGCGCCCGAGGCGATCCAGTTTCCATATCACCAGAGAATTACCAGGTTGAAGCGCTTTCATGCAGGCGTCGAGTCCGGGCCGATGATCCTTCCGACCGGACGCCTTGTCCTCATAGATGCGCTCGACATCATCACCGGCTCCAATCAGCGCGTCGCGTTGCAGATCAAGGAGCTGGCTCCGGTCCGCCTTCGACACCCGTGCATATCCGATGAGCATGGCAACTCGCCCCGTCAGAATAGACGAGACGCACCATGCAACCTCACTATGATTTCCGCAACGGTTTTTCTGACGGTGTTCACGCAGTTGTGCGGCCACCGATAAGACCACAAGAAGAACGCTCGTTTTTCGTGCTGAAAGTTCAGCAATGGCAGAGCGTCCAATCAACAGTTCAATCAAGTGATTAGGGTCAGGACTCATAGCCAATAGATGACGAGAGCTGCGAGGGCGATTGCTGAGAGGAAGACCTTCGGGTACCTGTCGTACCGGGTTGCC
>NZ_JBQFTP010000030.1:0-17587 GCF_056538705.1 Ruegeria sp. BF12
CGCAACCCGCTATGACCGCTGTCCCAAAGTACTCCTTTCTGCCATCGCGCTCGCAGCAACCGTCATCTATTGGTTATGAATCCTGACCCTAATCTCAGCGACAGGGCAAGGCAGGGCCGACGTGAAAGACAAAGACGATTCGAAAGCTCACCCAAATGATGGTGAAAGGCTCTTTAGATTGAGAACGAGTATGGGTCTCAAAAAGTAGGAGATGGCCAGCCTTGTTAGATGTACGGCAAGGACGATACATGCCTACGAAAATGCAATTACCGAAATGCCTTTGCATCTGCGTCGGCTTCTACGCAGTTTAAGCGGCCTTGATGTGAACCCATCCGACCCGGAGGAAGATCCTTATTTAATCACAGCCCAGTATCGTGAAATGCACAAGGCGGAAGAGCTGACTGAAACTCCCGACCAAAGCCCTTTACAAAGAAACCTGCTCGCGAGAATAAGGCGCCTTCGAGTTTCAAGTCGAGAAAGGTTAAGGAACGAGCTTACGCCTGCACGACGGGCAGTCGAGAACACGATCTTTACCGCCTACTTGACCGCAGCAGCTGTAATCGCAATCGAACTGTTTCAACGCTCGATCGGTGGTTGGCAAACGCATCAATTGTATCACGACATGTTGCTTGCAGGTTCTCTGCTGACCGCATTTCTTCTCGTACTACCCGCCTGGATGACAACCTCTTGGGGCACAAAAGCCAAAACGCCTTGAAATGTAGGGCGGACAGCTGACTTTCGCTGCATTTGCGATATCAACTCCCCCTATCCGTGAAAGCGGTCATTTACAGTCGGGAGTGCGATACCCGCCCGATCCAGGTACGGATGAAGTCCTTTGTGGTGCGGGATCAGAGCGGCCTGACAAGGTCGCCAATATCCCAAAAAAGCCCGGCCATTGCGCGCAATGCGTCACGCGAAACTGACTTTAACACGTGCTCGTTTGGCGCGTGCTGCGAACAGCCGCAATAGGAATGCGGCACCCAAACCGTTGGGAGGCCGAGCACATCGGAAAAGACCTCGTTGGGCAAGGAACCGGCGAGATTTGGCAGGACATGGGGTGGCTTCCCACACGTTTTTTCAAGCGAACGCGCGACAAAAGACACCCACGGATGGTTGGGCGACGTTCGCGTTGCATCAAAGAAGCTGCGGTCGTGAGACTTGATCTGAACGATCTCAAAACCTCTCGCATCAAGGTGGCGTCGAAGAGCGGGTAGGATATCGGACTGGTTAGTGCCAACAACGAAGCGGAGCTGGCAGGCGGCTATGGCAAATCCCGAGATCGCGTTGACTGGTGCCTCGGGGACACCGCTTTTCATTGCGAGGACCGCAAAACTGTTCCAGCCGAAGACGCGTTCGGCCGGTGTCAGACCTTCCTCTCCCCAATTTTCGTCAATCTTCGGACCGCCATCCCCGCCAACCGGCAAGTTGCGCAGGGCGTCCCGGATGTCTTCAGTCAGGCTGGTCGGCCGCCACTCTGGTATTTGGATTTGGCCCCGCACATCGGTGATCGTCGAGAGGGCTTGTGCAAGGATCATCGCGGGGTCGGCAAGCAAACCGCCCCAGTTGCCGGAATGATGCGCACCGTCTCGAAGGTCAACGATGAGGTCGAACGAATTGCCGCCCCTTGCCCCCATGAACAACGTAGGCGTGTCGGACTGAAGGCGCGGTCCGTCCGATGCGATCAAGACGTCGGCGGCTAGGTTGTCTTTGTGCTTGGCGCAAAACTCCGACAACCCCGGTGATCCCATTTCTTCGCCCATTTCAATGAGAATGCGCATGTTGAAACCGAGCGCTCCACGAGCCTCAATGACAGCGCTCAGCGCCGCCAAATTGATGAGATGCTGCCCCTTGTTGTCGGCGGTTCCCCGTCCATAGAGGCGGTCGCACTCGTCAACCAATCGAAATGGGTGAAGCCCGTCGCGCCATTGATCCGTTTGCGCGCGGATCACGTCGCCATGCCCATAGGACAGGATTGTCGGACGCGCGTCGTCCTCGATGCGATCCGCAACTAAAATCGGTCCGGCATCGTGCACAGGGTTCGGGTAGATTTCACAGGAGAACCCGAGTCTGCTCAGGCGCGGAACGAGGGCTTCCTCAAGGTAGCGCGGAAGCTCCGCGGCTTTTTCCTGTGTCTGGCTCTCCGTCTCATGGGCAACCAGTTCGCTAAGTTCTGTTGCAAATTGACCGGCGTCGAAAAACTGGGCGGCGTTGTCTATTGCAGAGGCGCGGGTCACGGTTGTTTTGCCTCAGACAGGTGGACGCACGTCGTCCGGGATCGGACAAGTGTAAGGTGTTTCGCCCAGATGGTCTTGATGCGTCGCACGTGCAGCTTCGATGCGCGAGGGATCCTCAACCAGTCGACACGCTGTCGCGGCCATTGCTTTTGCCGCGTAGACCATGCCTTTGTGAGCCGCGGGCGCCTTGCCTTGTGCCACTGTTTGCCACGTATGAAACGGCGTTCCTATTGCACAGGTCGCAACTCGTGCCTGAACGGTTGGGACTGCCCAACTCACATCCCCCACATCTGTTGAGCCTTCGCCACCATCGCTGTGGCGATCAAGAGGTGCGATGAAGTCGCATAGTGCGAGATCCTTTTTCGGCTTGGCTCCGATCCGCTTGAAGGTCGTGTTGATGTCAGCCTTGGTCAATGTAGTCTGAATCTCGCGGGCAAAGCTGAGGTCTGCCTCGTCAAAGGCGACGGGTCCGAGTTTCTCTAGCTCGTGCTGCATGGTTTCTTCCAAAGGACGGTTGCCAAGCAGGTTTGAAACGCCGGAAAAAACCTGGCTGGTAACTTGCGTTCCTGTCATCAGCGCCGCGCCGTCCGCGATCTTTCGGACGCGCGTAACCAAATCGGCGAGGTCCGGTAGCGAGCTGGCACGGACGAGTTGGCGCACTGTGGCCTTGGCCTGCACCACATTCGGCGCAACGCCACCTGCGTCGAGATAGGCGTAGTGCACCCGGGCGCTGTCGGGCATGTGCTCGCGCAGATAATTCACGCCGATGTTCATCAGTTCAACCGCATCAAGCGCGGACCGGCCTAATTCAGGCGCGCCAGCAGCATGGGCAGCTTTTCCATGAAAAGTGAAATCGATCCGGGTGTTCGCGAGCGATCTGGCCTCATTCACGCCTGTGAAGGTCGCTGGATGCCAGGAGATGGCCGCGTCGACATCATCGAACAGTCCTTCGCGCACCATGTACGTCTTGGCCGCGCCCCCTTCTTCAGCCGGACAGCCATAGTACCGCACGCGCCCCTTGATGCCGTTTTCGGCCAGCCAGTCTTTCACAGCCGTCGCGGCCAAGAGTGCGGCAGCGCCCAGCAGATTGTGACCACACCCATGCCCGTTGCCGCCCTCTTCAATCGGCTGATGTTCAGCCACACCTGGCGCCTGGCTCAGATATGGCAGCGCATCGAACTCGCCGAGGATGGCGATCACCGGCCCCTCGTCTCCCGCTTCGCCAATCACGGCCGTAGGAATGCCAGCTGCATTCTCTGTTATCTTGAACCCCTGAGCGCGTAACATTTGCACATGCTCAGCGACGGACTTGTACTCGGCGTAAAGCGTCTCGGGCGTGTCAAAGACGCGGTCTGACAATGCGATAAAATCATCACGATGGCGGTCAACGTGGTCCCAGATCGGATCGGCGTTTTTCAAGGGGCTCTCCAGCTTCTCGTTCAAACGGTTTCGGCGTGTTCCAGCAGGCAGGCTGTTTCGCGCCCGCCGCGCCCGGCTTTCAGTTCAGGAACGGTGGTGCGGCACTCAGCTGTCGCCACCGGGCAACGCGGATGAAAAGTACATCCAGATGGCGGATCGAGCGGCGACGGAATTTCCCCCTCAATCGGGGCAAACTCACGCCGGCGCTGATCAAGGCGCGGAGCCTCTGCAAGCAGCGCTTTCGTGTAGGGATGGCGTGGGTTAGAAAAAATTTCCTCAGTCGAGGCGCTCTCGACAATGCGGCCCAGATACATTATCGCCACGCGGTCGGCGATGTGTTCGACGACGCTCAGGTCATGGCTGATGAACAGATAGGTCAGGCCCAGCTCCTCGCGCAGATCCATGAACAAGTTGATGACCTGCGCCTGGATCGATACGTCCAGCGCAGCGATGGCTTCGTCGCAGACAAGGAACTTCGGCTTCACGGCGAGCGCACGGGCGATCCCGATCCGCTGCCTTTGCCCGCCGGAAAACTGATGCGCGTAACGCCGCTTAAGCGACGGGTCGAGGCCGACCTTGCGCATAACGTCGTCTACGTAGTCCGCACTCTCTGTCTTGCTGACGATCCCATGCATACGCGGTGCTTCGCCGATGATATCTTCGACGCGCATACGCGGATTTAGGCTGGCAAAGGGGTCCTGAAAGATCATCTGAATTGCGAGGGTCGCCGCGCGTTTGTCGGCGCCGTTCAACGTCGCAACATCTTTGCCTTCGTAGAACATCTGTCCGTCACTTGCAGGGTGAATGCCGGCAACAACACGTCCCAAAGTGGACTTGCCGCAGCCGGATTCGCCGACCAATCCCAGAACCTCACCCTTTTGAATCGACAGGTTCACGTTATCGACAGCATGGACCGTTTCTTCCCGGATATTCGCGCCAAGTCGCTGCGCGATTTTCCCCGCGACGTCCAAACGCTTAGTGAAGCGCTTGGAAACGCCGCGGATTTCGACGAGCGGTTCTGTCATGATGCCTTCTCCTCCGCGCGTTGCGGGTTGAAACAGCGAAGGCGGCGACCGTCTACGTCCTCTATCGGGGGTCGCTTGGAACACGCTGCCGTTCGGGCCTGACAACGCGGGCCAAAGGCGCATCCTTCAGGCAGGGCGAGCATGTTTGGCGTCATCCCTTCGATCTGGAACAATCGTTGCCCGCGCCGGTTCGCCGTCGGAACCGATCCGAGGAGCCCAACCGTATAGGGATGCAACGGACGGTCGATAACATCGTCGATACCGCCTTGCTCAACGATCCGTCCGGCATACATGACCGAAATCCGGTCCGCGAGCCCTGCAACAACGGCTAGGTCATGCGTGATCCAGATCATGGCGGTACCTGTGCGTTTCGTCAGCTTCTGCGCCTCGTGGATGATCTGCGCCTGAATTGTCACGTCGAGTGCGGTTGTCGGCTCGTCGGCAATGATGAGGTCCGGCTGGTTCAGGAAAGCTGTCGCAATCGCCACGCGCTGCCGCATCCCACCGGAAAGCTGATGCGGATAGGCCTGCAAACGTTCTTCCGGCGATGGGATGCCGACCAAACCAAGCGCATCGCGGCTTCTTTCCCAGGCTGTTTGGCGGCTGACGTTTTCATGGGCGAGAATGGCTTCGATCATCTGTGTATCGACGCGCAGGACCGGGTTGAGCGTCATCATCGGATCCTGAAAGATCATCGAGATCCGGTTGCCACGCAAGGCCTTAAGTCGCTCTTCCGGCGCGTTCGCGATCTCTTCACCGTTGAATCGTATTGACCCTTTGACGATGCGCCCGGGGGGATCGATCAGCCCGAGGATGGAAAACCCGGTGATCGACTTGCCTGACCCGGACTCACCCACCAGCCCCATGACCTCGCCTTTGGAAACGGTGAAGTCCACACCGTCCACGGCCTTGACCGCACCCGCGTGTGTGAAGAAGTGGGTCTTCAGCCCGCTGACTTCGAGTACTGCCGTCATTTCTTCAACCTCGGGTTCAAAACATCGCGCAAATGGTCGCCCACAAGGTTGATGGACACGACCGTCAGCAAGAGCGCGACGCCGGGGAAAACGGATATCCAGTAGCGCCCGGATAGCATGTACTCGAAGCCATTAGCGATCAGCACCCCAATCGACGGTTCAGTCTGTGGAAGGCCTACGCCAAGGAACGAAAGCGTCGCTTCCAATGAGATCGCGCTGGCGGTTTGCACCGTGCCGACGACGATCAGAGGAGCCATGCAATTCGGAAGGATATGGCGAAAGACGATCCGGGATCGCGATATTCCAAGGCATTGCGCGGCTTCGACATACTCCTTGCCACGCTCGACAAGCGCGGTCGCGCGAACCGTGCGGGCGTAGTAGGCCCATTGCGCGATCACGAGGGCGAGGATGATCTTGTCGACGCCCTTACCAAGTGCCGCAATCATCATCAGCGCAACCAGCGATGCCGGGAACGACAGTTGAAGATCCACGATGCGCATGATGAACGCTTCGGTCCGGCCACCGGCGTAGGCCGCGACCAGACCGATCGCCATACCGATCAGAAGGGCAATCACTCCAGATGCAAGCCCAACGGTCAGAGAAATACGCAAGCCATAGAGAATTGCCGAGTAGAGATCGCGTCCAGACCCGTCCGAACCGAGCCACATCGTGTATCCGTCGAATGCTTCGGAACCCGGAGGCAAGCGCCCATCCATGACGCTGACCTGACCAAGATCGTAGGGGTTCTGCGGCGTGATCCAGGGTGCCAGGATGGCCAGCAGAACGATGATCAGGAATATGCCAAGCGCCGCTGTCGCGATCCTGCTTTCGAAGAACTCGGCCCGAAAACGCTGGAACGGCGTCTCGACTTTAGGGGACTTGGCGGGGGTCAGCGAATGATCTGTGACGGTGTCGGTCATGCGCCCTGATCCTGCAAACGAACCCTCGGATCGAGGATTGAGTAGAGTATGTCGACGATCAGATTGATCAGCACGAAGAACAGTACGATGATCATCAGATAGGCGACGACGACGGGCCGATCCAATTGCAGTATTGCGTCGATTAGCAGTTTGCCCATTCCGGGCCATGCGAAGATTGATTCAGTCACCACCGAGAACCCAATCAAACTGCCGAATTCGAGGCCCATGACGGTCACAACCGGGATCATGATGTTCTTCATCACATGCACCAGAATGATGCGTCGGGTCGAAAGCCCTTTGGCCCGAGCGTACTTCACGTAATCCTGCCCCATCGCTTCACGGACACCTGCTCGGGTAAGGCGGATTGCCAGTGAAATCTTAAGAAGTGCCAGGTTGAGAGCAGGCAGGAAGATGTGGCTCAACCCGTCGAGCGTAAAAAGGCTGCTGTGAATCCCAAGAAACGAGCCGATATCGCCGCGCCCTGTCGCTGGGAGCCATCTAAGTTCTACGGCAAACAGCATGATGAGCATAAGCCCGACCCAGAAGGTCGGCAGTGAGAAACCGAGAATCGAGCCAGCCATGATGCCCTTGGACACCGGGCTATCAGGATAGAGCCCGGCATAAAGCCCCAATGGAATACCAATCACGATGGCAAGAAAGAGTGCACTGAACGCCAGTTCCATCGTAGCTGGCATATGGTGCAGGATCAGTTTGAGCGCGGGCTCACCGAAGACGAAGCTATCGCCGAGGTCGCCCTGTGCCGCACCTTTGAGGAACAACCAGTACTGTTCCCAAATAGGCCGATCCAATCCAAGCCGTCGAATGGCAGCTTCGATGTCAGCCTGATCCGCGTCGGGGCTGACTAGCATGTAGACCGGGTCACCAACGATGTTGACGCCAAAAAAGACAATCACCGACATCAGGAAGACAACAAGCATTGCTTGCAGCAATCGGCGAATGACGAAAACGGTCATGAGGACATTCCTTGGGCAAAGGCTCCGGGCCGCTGCGAAGGCGGCCCGGATGCATTGCGGTTACTCTTTCACGACGCCTGTCGCGAGAGTGTACTCGTCGGTCCGAGGGATGTAGCTCAGACCTTTTTTGGCCGCCCAGGTGTTGACCTGGAAGTGAGTCGGAATGATCGCCACATTATCGATCGCGCGCTCTGTCGCCGCAGCGAGTAGTTCCTGTCGCTTGGCGTCATCGACTGTTCGCAGGGCTTCCTCGATCAACGCGTCGGTTTCGGCATCCGAGTGCCGGCCACGGTTCGATGATCCAAAGCCCGCATCCTTGTCATGCGTGTGGATCAGGGACTTGAGAGGCGAAGACGCTTCGCCAGACCCTGCGCCCCATCCGACGAGGATAAAGCTGAACTCCGGCAGACCCTCCGGGCTGCCTTTGGACGCGCGTCCGAAGTATACCGAACGCGGCATGGTTTCGACGGCTGTCTTGATGCCCACACGGGTCAACATTTGCGCAATTGCCTCGGCAATTTTGGCGTCGTTGATGTAGCGGTCATTCGGCCCATGGATTGTCATTTCAAATCCATCGGGATAACCGGCTTCAGCCAGAAGCGCTTTAGCACCATCCGGATCATAGGCCACCACGTCCAGATTGTCGGACACGCCAAAGAATCCCTCGGGCAGAAGCTGGCCGGCGGGCAGCGCAACCCCCTCCATGACACGCTCGACGATTGCATCGCGGTTGATCGCCATGCTGATCGCCTTGCGGACGCGGACATCCATGAGCGGGTTCTTGATATCGCCGCCACCGTTGGCCTTCACAAAGGGTGAATCCTCGCGGAATTGGTCCATGTGAAGATAGATCACTCGGTTGGACACGCCCTGGCTCAACTGGATATCATCGTTGCCCTGAAGTGTTGTGATATCGGTCGTCGGAACGCCCGATATCATGTCGACGTCACCGGCAAGAAGCGATGCGACACGGCTCGGACCGGACGTGATTGGGCGGAATTCCACCTCGGACCAGATCGGTGCATCACCCCAGTAGTCGTCGTTCCGTACCAGTACGATGCTTTCACCCGGCGTGTAACTTTGGAACTTGAACGGCCCTGTGCCAATGGCTGCCGTACCCGCGTTGAAGTCCTCCGTCGTTGCTTCGCAGCCCACTTCTGAGATCACAGGGATCGTGGAAATGTCATTGCCCATCAACGGATAAGGTGCGGTCGTTTTGAAGTGCACCGTGTAGTCATCGATCTTGACGACTTCCTTACCCTTTAGATAGGTGCCGTATCCCGATGGAGAGTTCGGTACGTCTGGCGCGCGCGCCATGGTGCAGACTACATCGTCTGCCGTAAAGTCGCTTCCATCGTGAAACTTAACGCCTTCACGCAGCTTGAATTCCCAAGTTAGTTCATCAATCGGCTCCCATGACACGGCAAGATCCGGCGATAGGCGCTGATTTTCATCCTGCGCGATCAGCCGGTCAAAGATGTGCACGGACATTGCGTTGTTCGGACCCAGGTTGTGAAAATGCGGATCGAGCGACGTCGGCTCCGAAGCGAGGCCGATCGTTAGTTTTTCGGCCGAAACAGCACCGGCGCCGAAAGCCAAAATGCTGACGGCGACGGCTGTCGCAGATGTGAGTTTCCTCATCAAAAAGACTCCCTGTTTGTTTGGCGCTTGTGAATGGGCGAATCTTTGGCCGATCCCGCGCCCTATTAAAAAAGGCTAGCTACCGCAAAAATCATTGCCAATACTTATTGCTATGCGACTTTGCATAGACCAATCCAAGAGTTTGGATGTTCAGCCGCTCGTACCGGGGGAGTAATGTAGCATGACGGAACACAGACACAGACTGCGCGAGTTCGAGTCGCTAAGAGCCGTGATCACGACTGGGACAACCATCGGCGCCGCGCGGCGTCTCGGGATTTCTCAGTCTGCCGTAAGTCGGTCCTTGTCGCAACTCGAGGCCCGAGTTGGACGGTCGCTGTTTCTCCGCCGGTCTGGACGAATTGACCCAACCGACGAAGCGTTGCGCCTCAACGAAAAACTGGACCCAATCTTCGAGACGCTTGCCGATATCGAGGGCGCAGAATGGGCTACTCCGGATAACGAGCCGTTGCGCCTGATCGTGCCGCCGACACTGGCGCATCACTTTGTCATCTCCAGGGTCGCCAGTTTTCTCAAGAAGAATGAAGGAAAGCAGCTTCAATTGGATATTCAGGCCACAGACGTGCTGGTCGCCGGCATTCTCGACCTCCGCTATGACCTTGGTTTGACGAGTGCGATGATCCAACGAACGGGTGTTCACCTAATGCCATGGCGCCGCAGTCAGGTGGTCTGCGCCATGCCGAACAACCATCCGCTATCGGAAAAACGAGTGGTAACGCCGCACGACCTAGAAGGCGTCGCGCTGATCGAGTTTCTGCGAAGGCTGGGGACGCGAGCGATCACCGAAAAGATCTTTGCGCGCGCCGGAATTCGTCCAAAACAAGTCGCCGAAACGGCAACGAACATGGCCGCTCTGGAGCTTGTCCGCGAGGGTTTGGGCGTGACGCTCATCAACCCGTTCCCATTGTTGTCGACGGGGATGGAAGGTGTTGTCGTCAGGCCATTTGACGCCGCCATCTTTTATGACACCAGCTTCGTTCTACCATCAGGCCGACCGCCTTCTCAGCTTGCCCGCCAGTTCATGCAATTTGTCAAGTTGACGACGCCGCATGACAAGTACTCAGAGCCCGTCTAGCGCAGCATCTTAGCCGACCACGAGGTGTCGACGTCCATCGGAAAGTTCGGTCGTGGCAAATTCGCAAACGGCCAGCGGTCGTGAACTGGCGACGTAAGTCCACCCGTGTCGACCTCAAATACCTGGTTTGGAGCAAACCAATTGGAGAAACCGGCCCGAAAATGACCTCGGGATTTCACAACAACGGTCCGGGCCGACGCAATATCCAGTCCGAACATGTGAAAGAACACGGGGTCGGCAGTCTGCGTGCGATCGGTTATCACAACCACGGTGATGCCGCCAATAAGTAGCGCGGCGGATGGCCCCGGGGCCAATCTCCGACCGGCCGTCATGCCCAGTTCACCAACCACATCGCCATTGTGGAGACCCAAGACCTCTGCATCCGCCTCAAAAGGCACATCCCATTGCGCCCAGGAAGCGTTCGGATCGCAAGACCGGTTGAATTGTGCCCTAAATTTGCCACCGACACCGATACGGTGGGCTTGGTTCGCAAGTTCCGGATCGCAAAAGGAACCGAACAGACATTCCTCGGCTTTTGCCGCGTGAAGAGCGGCTAACAGTTCTGTCGTCCTGCCACTGCCGCCGCCGCCAGGGTTATCGCCGGCATCGGAGAATATTACAGGTGCACGTGCTCGCTCGGAGGAGATCGAGATCGCGTCCGAGACAGATGAAAGTTGCCGGACAAAATCCGTTCTCAAAGACCAGGCCATGTCCGCCAGTTCCGTCGCCAATGCCTTGGCCGCGTTCTCGTCTTCACGCGCGGTGACAACGATGCTCAAACCGTTGTCAGGTGTGTCTGAGAAAAGGAAATTGCCGAAGATTGATACGTTGACGATCTCGCCTCGACTTTCGGCTTGTCGTCGCTGACCGTAGTCGATCAGCGTGCCATATGGGTGCTCGGCACTTAGCAGGGTCACGGATGCCGGAACAAGAGGCAGTTTGACATGCGCGGTTTGGGGCCGGACGCCCGACGCCAAAACTCGGCGCAGCGAAAAGGCGGCTTCCTCGCCACGTTCTATCTGATCGACGTGAGGATTGGTCCGATAGCCGACGATCAGATCGCAGGCATCGACCATCCGTTGTGAGATATTTGCATGCAGATCGAGTGTCGCAACGACAGGTACGTCCGGTCCGACAACTCTCCGAATGCGTGACATCAACAAACCGTCGGGGTCGTGGTCATGTTCAGCCACCATCGCGCCGTGATTGCAGATGTAGACTGCGTCAACAGGGCCAGCTGAGCGAAGCATGTCTTCCGAAGTCACTATGATCTCTTCGATCACGGTTTTTCGTACTGGACCTGCGGGATGGCTGGCTGCCAAGATACAGGGTACCGGCGTCCAGTCGCCCGTAGCATCCATCGCCCGGACAAAGGCTGCAAATTCTATTGCCAGCTTTGGTGTCGCGGATCTGGCTTCAGACATCAAAGCATCGCCTGAAAGCCATGTCAGAGACTTAAAGTCTGACAAATCAGCCGGGGGTGCAAAGCGATTTGACTCGAGAATTGCGCCAAGGAGGGCGATCTTTGGAGCCGTCATGCGAGAGGCCTTTGGAAATGCAACACAGTGAGAGGAAACATGAGTAAGTGATTTCAATCAAGATATCATGAGTCTTCTCTTTTCTAGGAAAACCCCTGCCGCCTTGCGTCTTTCCTATAACGCGACGCGCAAACGATCAGTGCCACCGGTTATGCTGACAGAAGTTTCAGGAGAATTCGTAAAGATTGTTTGGGCCGATGACCCAGACGTTCACCTCATGCGCGGCGCACCGGATCGCCCACCGGCCCGGTTCAATCGCCGGGGGCAGGACGCTTTGTATCTGAGCCCTGATGTCGAAAGCGCAAAAGTCGCTATTGGTCAGGACGTCAGGAAGGATGATCGCCCGCGGGTTGTGCTGACCTTCGAGGTGGAACGATGTGCGTTGTTCGATCTGCGCAGACCCGAAGCCGCAAATATTTATGCGCTCGCCAGTCAACCCTGGCGCAAACTCCTAGCTGCGGACGGAGAACCGTCCTCATGGCTCGCTGCTGATCGGTTCAGAACAGATGGGCATATCGGATTGAT
The DNA here is from genome assembly GCF_056538705.1 of Ruegeria sp. BF12. NCBI lineage: Bacteria > Pseudomonadati > Pseudomonadota > Alphaproteobacteria > Rhodobacterales > Roseobacteraceae > Ruegeria > Ruegeria sp. BF12. The sequence continues at coordinate 12,344 of NZ_JBQFTP010000030.1, forward strand.
TGACCCTTCACGAAGGCGTCCGGGTCTTTGGCACATCACTTTATTTCGATGGAACGAGCCAGGCGCACCTGGCGTGTTTCGGCGTAGTGAAGTGAAGCCGGTTTCCGTCCTGCCGGATTATCGGTGACGTTTAGCTTTGCTTTTTGCCATCGCAGCGAATGGCGACTTTGCGGATGCGACCGCAGTAATGCTAAAGGCTGCTGACAATCCGTTATGGGCCGAGCTGGTCTAAAAGCTGTCGGTGACTTTCAACGCCGACACTCGCAAAGCGGACAATAATTCGAGTAAGTGTTTTTTACTCTTTGCGCTGTACTTGGCCGCTGTTGAGGAGCGCTGAATGAAGTCTGCGTACTGCTCAACAGTCAGATCGCAGCTTTCAATCGCACCTGAATACGGCTTCAGGACACGTATGATGATCTCGGTGTTTCGTTTTGCGCCGGCCTCCAACTCTTTCTGGCTTGTCGAGGTAACGCCAGCGATGATGTCCTCGGCGTTGGGCGATGACTGCAAGAAGTCATAATGCTCGATGACGGCGTATTTGAAGACCACATCAAGTTGCGCACCAAGGCCATCAGCTTTTCCAAGATCGCTCTCGATATCAAGAACGACCCTGTCTGCCAGCGAACGGATCGTGGCCCGTAACACCTCATCCTTGTTCGCGAATGCCTTGTAGAGCGTTTGCCGTGAAATCCCCGCTTCTTTGGCGATATCGTTCATGCCCGTGCGCTTCACGCCGTAGCGAAGAAAAAGCCGTTTCGCGGCTTCGAGGATGTAGTCGTGGCGTTCTTTCATGATTTACATATTGACAAATAGATGCCTTGTGTCAATATTGACAATCACCCATAATATGTCAGCTTGTCAGGATGCGAGATGCCCAAACAATCTGAAAAAGTCGCGATCGTCACCGGTGCAAACAATGGCATCGGGTTTGAAACAACGGTCGGGATGTCCGAAGCAGGTTTCCACGTCGTCATGGCGTGCCGCAGCCTTGAAAAAGCCGAAGCCGCCAAAGTAAACGTTCTCGCGCGGATCCCTTCTGCATCACTCGACATTCTCGTGCTGGACCTGAGCGATGTGACTTCTGTTCGTGCGTTCGCCGATGCATTCCGCAATAGGTACTCCAAGCTGGATGTGCTGATAAACAACGCGGGTATCTTGCTGTGCTCCGCTCAAACGAATGCACATGGCGTCGAGTTGCAGTTCGCAACCAACCACTTGGGCCACTTCCTGCTGACTGCGCTTCTGATCGACATGTTCCCGGACGACCCCGCATCGCGGATCGTCTCACTCTCCAGTATTGCCCACAAGAATGCGAACATTCACTTTGACGATCTGACATGTGACCAAGATGGCGGCGTTGCTTACGGTCAATCAAAGCTCGCCTGCCTATTGTTCGGCGACGAACTGGACCGTCGCCTTAAGGCTTCGGGCAAGCTACTGAAGTCGCTGACTGTGCATCCGGGCGGATCAGACTCCGGTCTGTTCAACGATTTGGACGAAGCAACGCGCGCTGTGATGAAGGCACAAGTCGAACAACTTCTGCACTCCAATGAAGACGCTGCGAAGCCGTCTCTGTCCGCCGCTTTGTCGGATCAAGTCAAAGGCGGCGAATACTACGGGCCTACTGGCCCAGAAGAGATGAGCGGGAAGACTGGAGTCGCGATCCGCAATCCAATTTGCGAAGACCACGATTTGGCCAAACGTTTGTGGCGTCTCTCGGAAGAGATGACCGGCCAGACATTTGCGATCTGAGGGATGGGGATGAACAGGTTCATGGATCGCTTCTCGCAGGGGTTCGAGTATCTGATCGTACTCGCCTCGGGTATCATGCTGGGCTGGGGTTTTCTCGGGTTTTTTGAATACTTCACCGGGCTGGCTCCGCTCATGCCATTGCAAAACGCAACGTTCCCACTGGGCATGCAAACCCTCCACTGGGTCCTGATCACCGCATCCGGTGCCACGTTTCTGGCCGGTTACGTCCTGCGCTGGAAATTCACTCCAATTGCCATGCTGGTCATGTTCACCGCGCTCGCCACCATGTGCGCTGTGCAAACCTTTGACATGTTGGAAAATCCGGATCGCTACCGGAACTTCGTCCAGGAATGCGTCAATTACATCATCATCTCGACCTACCTTTTTCGATCCAAGCGCAGGCGGGATCGTTTTGGGCGGATCACAATTCAGGGCGGGGATCGCGTCTCGCCACAGAACGCTTGAGACCGCAACGGAAGGACAGTCATGGAAACCGGATCATCGGAAAAAGTGAACCTCTCACATCACAAAATCCACACAGACATTTTAATCGATGCGCCGGCGGACTTGGTCTGGGCGGTTCTGACCGACACGGCAAACTACAAGGACTGGGCTGTGTTGACGGGGAAGACTCTTGGGTTCTGATGTCACATTCAAAACTGCTGCGCTTGGGTCTCGGGAGCTATTGTGCCCTCTGTGCAAAAAACTCAGTGCGGCAACGCAGGCAAGGGCCAAATATTGGGCAGTGTTGGCTGTAAGAGCCAGTACACTTTCCGAACCAAGAAGGATTGCGGGCCACAAATGACCGAGCTCAAAAAGAACGCCAGCCAAAACGGATAAAACAGAACTCAGCATCAGACCTTCGCCTCGTTACCAAACGACTAAGTGGTCCGTAGAGTATTCAGAGTTTTAACCGACCTTTCAGAAAGCTTAAACATTTGTAAGAATTTGTTTTTACGTTGACAAAAACTGGAAGCTTCGGCGCAAGTGGTTCATCAACAGTCCTTGCGAGTATTCAGACACCGGCTTTGGCTTAACGCTGAAACACTTGCTATGCCTTCTACGGATGAAGGCAAGCAAGTCGTTGGTCTATTGAAGAAAGTCGCTAGACTTCTGACGAATTATGCGATGGCACAACCAGCTAAGAAGCTGTTACGATCTGGTCAAGCTCTACAAAACGGTTGAGAAGCCTCTGCATTTTTTCAGGTAGAAGGACTTAATACGAAAGCATTAAATACTCTCAGACGGGAAGTGAACTGACTGAAGGTCTGATGCAAGCTGACATTAAGTAAACATATCGGACCCGATCACTCACGCGGCTGCAAAGTATAATTAATTGATCATCTGATAAATTTAGCCAGCGAAAAAGCTAACTTAGATTCCACGCCAAACAATCTGCAAAGCACTCCATAGCGTCGCCAAAATTCATCTGACGTTCATCAGCAGAATATCAGCGCTTCATCCGAGCGCGCTATCATATCCTACTGAGATAGAAAAACTTGGTTCTCCAGGAACAATCGTCGGTTAAAGGGATATCTTTGTTGTTGGATCGACGCGAGACGGCGACGTGCAGAAAAAGGACATTCGGCCAAACTTACTGTTCTTTCACTTTCGCCCTTATCCTAATGATCGGCATTGGTTTATCGAACAAGGCCACAGCACAGACAGCGAGTTTTCGCTCTGTCGATACAAATTCAGACGGCGTTCTCAGTTTCAACGAACTCGTGGCTGCATTCGGGGAAGCAGACACATGCGCGTTGTCTTGTCTCCACGGACGACGAAGCCTTCACCTACAACAAACGCATCTCTCGTCTCGCGACCATTCAAGAGCACAAGATGATCCTGAGAGCCCTCTCTCTTGGCGTACCGGAAGCCCGTTTGGCGAGCGCGCTTAATGTCAACATCAAGACCCTGAAGCAGAAACGCCAGCTTCTGGATGGTATCTGCGATGAGGCGGCGGAACTGCTGAAAGACAAACAAGTGGCTTTGACCGGGTTTCAGTTTCTGAAGAAAACGAAGCCGATCCGGCAGATTGAAGCGGCGCAACTGATGGTCGCCATGAACAAGTTCACGATCAATTATGCCCGATCGCTTCTGGCCGCGACCCCCGAGAGCCAGTTGGTGTCAGCGGCAACACCGAAAAAGATTAAAGGCATTTCACGCGAGCAGCTGGCGCTGATGGAGCGCGAGTCTGCCAACCTGGAACGGGAGGTCCGCCTTGTCGAAGACAGCTACGGCGCGGATCATCTCGATCTCGTCCTGACACGCGGGTACATCGCGAAACTGATGCGCAGCGAACAGATCACACGCTACCTGTCGCTGCACCATGACGCGTTCTTGCCCGCATTTGAAAAAATCACCGAGAACGAGGCCTTCACTTCATGATCTCTCGCGGCTGATTGAAACGGTTATTGGGGACCCGGACCCATCAAGCGCGGGGACCGCTGGAGACGCCGCACGGTGGGGCGGATCAAGCGCGGCGGTGGGAAGGACGGCGAACCCGTCGGAGCCCATCATGCCGGGCCAGACGCCCGGCAGGTTTCTCGATGGTCTGCGCGTGTTTCCCGATACAGAGGCACGCGCAGACAACTTTTGGCTAAAACGCTTCTCCATAACTAACAGCGAACATCACGGAGGCGGTTTCAATCGAAGCGATCTCTGGTTGAGTGGTGAGCTAATCATCAAGCCCAACGCCCATTACCTGCTAGCGGCCATTGATCCTGCATGCAAAGAAGGTTGGAAGAGAGCCCAAAGCGACTGATACTGCGCGACGCACGAACGGGCGTATTACCGCCATTGTTTATGGTTAGTACGGCTCACTGCCGACATCCAGCGGCAGGTCGCAATGCTGCGACCGCAGCCCGCGTTGCCGCCATTCGCTGCAGGAGCAAAGCCGAAGGCAACTCGAAATAACGATCTGCCTAACAAAGCAGAAGTGGCTGCTCAATACCGCGAGGTTCGCGTGAAAGCCATTGCGGCCATCTAAAAAGCTCCAAGCCCATTCTGATTTGAAGCGAACAACCCCGATCGTAAAGGTCCCACCTACTTCGATGCATCGTGTGTTGCCCTCAGCTCATTTAGCGGCAGTGTCGCCTCTAAATACCCATCTTTACTGTTCCTGACTCTTTTGACGAGCCTCCAATGCCATCTCGTCGAGAATACCGAAAGCCACTGGATAAAAATTCTCGAATAATTCGATCACCGCTGTTTCCTCCTCGGGATGATGTGTTCCCTCGGCATCAGTAAGCCGCCCCATTCGAAACACGATCTCGGTGCCTTCATCTACAGGGACTAACTCATAGGTCTCAAAATTAGTAAGACCCTCAATAGACGAATTGTGTAGAATATCAGTCACGTAATCGAATGGATGCCAGTCGACGATCAGCATCTGGAAGTGAGCGGCTTCATGAACGCAGTGCAGGCGGACGCCGGCGGACGTTCGCGACGCATCCCCTTCCCGATAGGCGTCCTTCAACATCATCCAACGCATCT
>NZ_JBQFTP010000031.1:0-15836 GCF_056538705.1 Ruegeria sp. BF12
ATTTGCGCATCCGCAAGCCAGAAGAGATCAGACTTGTTCACCGCTCGTTTTTGAACCGTGAATCACGCCGCAAAACGGAAATCAATGGGTCATGACCCTAAAGCACCACCTATGTTTATTTCGGAATGCTTGGGTTTCGGACGTACGAGAAAAGCAACCCTTTGGCTTGAAGTATAGGGCCCCAGGAATCAGCTTAATTTTCCATCAGTTAAGGCCCGCCAATTCAGAAGTGGAATTGTCGCAAGGCTTCGAGAAAACCAAATTCGTATACCACAGTTGGCACTCGCGCTGATTTTTTGGATAGCAAGCAGCGAAGTCGAGAATGGTGTTTCCAAAAGGCGGGCCAAGGGGTCGGCTGAATTAGAATCAATAACGCAATTTATTGATAAATATGTTGAATTTTTAGAGATATGGTGCCTCAAGAGGGACTCGAACCCCCGACCTTGTCCTTACGAAGGACCTGCTCTACCAGCTGAGCTATTGAGGCAAGCGAAGGTTCGTTTAAACCGTCGTGCTGGCACGTGCAAGCCTCGAAATCTTAAGTCACCGCAGGCGAATTTGGGGATGATTCCCTCGATCCCAGCTGTCTGCGGGCTTGCCTGGATGAGCGGCCGGCTCCAAAACGCGCTTTTTTTCAAGGATTTACCTTTAATACCACCAGTCACACGATAATGATTGACCATCGCCCTTTATTTCAATAATTCATGAATTATGATAGAAAAAATAACAGGCCAACTGGCCATACTCGGTCATCCGCAGCGTATCTCGGTGTTTCGCATGTTAATGCGACGTTTTCCTGACAGTGTTCCTGCAGGAGAGGTGGCGGCAGAGCTCGGCATAAAGGCCAGCACCCTGTCGAACTACCTGAACGCGCTACAGCGATCGGGGCTGGTCAAACAGGAACGTTCGGGAACGTCTCTGCTCTATTCGATTGAAATGAAAAACGTGCAGCAAATGCTCGATTACCTGATCGTCGATTGCTGCCGTGGTCGCCCAGACATCTGCATGCCCTTTGCGCAAGGAAATAAGACAATGACCGACCGGAAATACAACGTTTTGTTTTTGTGCGTGGGCAACTCTGCCCGCTCGATCTTTGCTGAATCGTTGCTGCGTTCCCTCGGCGGCAAAAGGTTCAACGTGTATTCGGCGGGAACGCAGCCCGCCTCCGAGCTCAACCCGTTCGCCTTGCAGGTTCTTGGCGACAAGGGGCATGACACGTCGGTTTTGCGCTCCAAGCACATGTCCGAATTTGCAGCCCCCGGCGCACCTGAAATGGATTTCGTTTTCACCGTCTGCAATCAGGCTGCAAACGAGGAATGCCCGGCCTGGGAAGGCCAGCCGATCAGCGGCCATTGGGGCATGCCGGATCCGGTCAAGGCCCAAGGCACGGACGCCGAGAAAAGCCTCGCCTTTCAAAATGCCTACGGCGCGCTCAAGCGCCGGATCGAGGCCTTTACCTCTTTGCCGGTCGAAAGCCTCGACCGGAACGCACTTCAATCTGCTGTCGATGACATCGGCAGAACGCCTACTGAGGACTCGCAATGACGACATATGCTGTAAACGGCTTGGGCCGGATGGGGAAACTGGCCCTGAAGCCGTTGCTGGAGAAGGGCGCCAAGATTGCCTGGATCAATGACGCTGTCGGCGACCCGGAAACGCATGCGCATCTGTTGGAATTTGACACGGTGCACGGTCGCTGGGATGCCAGCTTCGGACATGACGCCGAAAGCGTTACGATCAATGGAACACGCCTGCCCTTCATTGGCACCACAAACCTGAACGACCTGCCTCTGACTGGTGTCGACGTCGTTATCGATTGTACGGGCGTCTTCAAAACCGAGGCAAATCTGGCCCCCTATTTCGACGCCGGCGTGAAGAAAGTTGTCGTCTCAGCTCCGGTCAAGGATGGCGCGACCGCCAATATCGTAGTCGGCGTAAATGACGATACCTATGATCCGACCACACATAACATCGTGACCGCAGCGTCTTGCACCACCAATTGCCTGGCTCCGGTCGTCAAAGTGATCCACGAAAACCTGGGCATCCGTCACGGCTCAATGACCACGATCCATGACGTGACAAACACCCAGACCATCGTGGATCGTCCCGCCAAAGACCTGCGCCGCGCGCGGTCCGCGCTGAATTCTCTGATCCCGACGACGACCGGCTCGGCTACCGCAATCACGCTGATCTATCCCGAACTGAAAGGCCGGCTGAATGGCCACGCCGTGCGAGTTCCCTTGCTGAACGCGTCACTGACGGATTGCGTGTTTGAAGTGGAACGCGAAACCACGGTCGAAGAGGTCAACGCGTTCTTCAAAGCCGCAGCCGAAGGTGAGCTGAAAGGTATCCTTGGCTATGAAACGCGGCCTTTGGTGTCGACGGATTATACCAATGACGAACGTTCTTCGATCGTTGATGCCCCGTCGACCATGGTGGTGAACGGTACGCAGGTGAAGATCTATGCGTGGTACGACAACGAAATGGGTTATGCGCATCGTCTGGTCGATGTAGCCTTGATGGTCGGTGCCTCGCTGTGACAACTGCGCCCGAACAAAGGCCCGAAGGTCTGTCGGCCTATATCGCCGTCACGGCGGCCTATTGGGCCTTTATGCTGACCGACGGAGCCCTGCGTATGCTGGTGCTGTTGCACTTTCATACGATGGGCTTCTCGCCGGTGCAGTTGGCGTATCTGTTTGTTCTGTATGAAATCGCCGGTATGGCGACGAACCTTGCCGCAGGTTGGATTGCAGCCCGGTTCGGGCTGGCGTCAACGCTCTATGCAGGGCTGGCGTTGCAGGTTGGGGCGCTGCTTGTTCTCACTCAGTTAGACCCTAATTGGGCGATTCCAACCAAAGTTGTCTTTGTGATGATCGTTCAGGGGGCCAGCGGGGTCGCCAAGGATCTGGCCAAGATGTCCTCGAAATCTGCCGTCAAACTGCTGGCACCTACCGAAGGTGGCGGCCTGTTTCGCTGGGTTGCCGTCCTGACCGGGTCAAAGAATGCGGTCAAAGGGCTGGGCTTTTTGCTTGGTGCCGCACTCTTGGCAACGCTTGGCTTTATGTGGGCCGTTCTCGTCATGGCAATCGTGTTGGCGGTTATCCTGTTCACTGTGATCTTGTTCATGCCGCCCGGCCTGCCCAAGGGGCGCAAAGGGGCGAAATTCTCCGAGGTCTTCTCGAAATCACCCAACGTGAACTGGCTGTCGGCGGCGCGGGTCTTTCTGTTCGGCGCACGTGATGTCTGGTTCGTGGTCGGTGTCCCGATTTACTTCTACGCCGTCCTGTCGGACGGCACTGAGGAAGGAAACCGCGCCGCGTTCTTCATGATCGGCACCTTCATGGCGGTTTGGGTGATCCTGTACGGTGCCGTCCAGGCCAGCGCCCCCAAAATCCTGCGCGCGAATGAACGAACTGAAGGCGACCTGATCCAAGCCGCCCGCAACTGGGCGGCTGCCTTGTTCTGTGTCCCGGCCGCATTGACCATCGCTGTCCTGCTGTCGTCGGGTCCAGAGATATGGCTGACCGTTACTCTGGTCGTGGGCCTGTTGGCGTTCGGCGCGATCTTTGCGGTCAATTCCTCGCTGCATTCTTATCTGATCCTGGCCTTCACCAAATCGGAACGAGTCACGATGGATGTGGGATTCTACTACATGGCCAACGCAACGGGCCGCCTGGTGGGCACCGTTTTGTCTGGCCTGACCTATCAGATCGGCGGACTTCCGATGGTTCTGGGCACAGCCGCTGTGATGGTGGCACTGGCGGCACTGACATCCGGCAAGCTGACCGATCAGACGAATGAGGCATATACATGAGCATCTTCGAACGTTACCTGACCGTCTGGGTCGCCCTCGCCATGGTCGGCGGCGTCCTGATCGGCCTCGCCGCACCCGGCTTGGTTCAACTGGTCGCTTCGGCCGAGGTGGCGAGCGTCAATCTGGTCGTGGCCATTCTGATCTGGGCAATGGTCTATCCAATGATGGTCAGCGTCGATTTCGGCGCGGTTGCAGGCGTCGCTCGCCAGCCGCGTGGTCTGATCGTGACTTTGGTGGTCAACTGGTTGATCAAGCCATTCACCATGGCTTTTCTGGCGGTTCTTTTCTTTGACTATGTCTTTGCCCCGTGGATTCAGCCCGAAGACGCGGCCCAATACACCGCCGGGCTGATCCTTCTGGGTGCGGCACCCTGCACAGCGATGGTGTTTGTCTGGTCTCAGCTGACTAAAGGCGACGCGACTTACACCTTGGTGCAGGTCTCTGTGAACGATCTGATTATGGTGGTTGCGTTTGCGCCTATCGTGGCCTTCCTGCTGGGTGTCGCCGATATACAGGTCCCGTGGCAGACTTTGGTTCTGGCGACTGCGCTTTATGTGGTTCTGCCTCTGATCGCCGGCCTAATTACGCGCCAAAAACTCGGGTCACAGGAGACCATTGATGCGTTCTCGGCGCGCGTCAAACCATGGTCGGTGATGGGGCTGATCGCTACTGTCGTCATCCTGTTTGGCCTGCAGGGCCAGACCATTCTTGCCAAACCTATGGTGATCGTGTTGATCGCGGTACCGATCCTGATTCAGAGCTATGGCATCTTTGCTCTGGCCTACGGTGCCGCCTATGCACTGAAGGTCCCGCACCGGATTGCAGCACCTTGCGCCATGATCGGGACGTCGAATTTTTTCGAACTCGCGGTCGCCGTTGCCATAAGCCTGTTCGGCCTGAACTCGGGCGCGGCGCTGGCTACGGTTGTGGGTGTTCTGGTCGAAGTTCCTGTTATGCTGTCCCTGGTCGCATTTGCGAACCGCACTCGAGCCCGGTTTCCCGAACCTGCGCCGTCATAGGTCGGGTCAGCGCGAAACCAAATTCATCAAAGCACTGAAACAACGAACGGCTTCAGCTGTTCTTTGTTTGAGACCGCTGACAACACTGCGCGTGCGGTATCCAGAGACTCTCGGATCGTGACATCCATATCCAGATACCGATAAGTGCCTAAGCGACCGACAAAGGTAACGTTCTGGGTCTTTTCAGCCAGGGCAATATACTCACCCAGCAGGGCTTTTTCCTTCACCTGACGGATCGGGTAGTAGGGAATGTCATCCGGACCAGCGGCGCGGGAAAACTCACGATAACAGACCGAGCCTTCATGCGTTTCCCATGGCGCGAAATGCTTGTGCTCGGTGATCCGCGTAAAGGGTACGTCTTCTTCGCCATAGTTCATCACCGCGCAGCCCTGATAGTCGCCGTCATGGGTGAAGCGTTCGAAATCAAGGGTGCGATAGCCCAGACGGCCAAGCTCATACTCAAAGTAGCCGTCCAACGGGCCGGAGTAGAACACGTGATCGAAGTCGTCCGCCATGCTGCGGTCGAAGGTGGTGTTCAGCTTAACCGTAATTCCCGGGTGATCGAGGATACCTGCAATCATGTCGGTATAGCCGTTCTCGGGCATACCCTGGAATTTATGGAAAAAGTAGTTGTCGTCGTAGTTGAATCGAACCGGTAGACGCTTGAGGATCGACGCTGGCAACTCGGACGGGTGACAGCCCCACTGTTTGATCGTGTAACCCTTGAAGAACGCCTCATAAAGATCGCGACCGACGAACCGCAGCGCCTGTTCTTCGAAACTCTGCGGGTCGGTGATCGATGTGTCAGCCTGCTCTTCGGTAATAAACGCGCGTGCTTCTTCCGGGCGCATGGTCTTGCCAAAGAACTGGTTGATCGTGTGCAGGTTCACCGGAAGGGAATAGACCTGACCCTGAGACGTGGTTTTGACGCGGTTCTTGTAAGGCAGGAAGTTGGCGTATCGGTTCACATATTCCCAAACTTCTTCGTCGTCCGTATGGAAAATATGCGGCCCGTAGACATGCACCATGACCCCGGTATCGGCGTCGCGTTCGGTGTGACAGTTGCCGCCGATATGGTCGCGGCTGTCGACAACTGTGATCTCATGGCCTTGTTCGGCAAGTTCCCGACCAATCACAGCTCCGGACAGCCCTGCCCCTACCATCAAAAATCGCATCTCAGGCACTTTCCCGTTTCAGCGAAATCGTCGTCATGTCGAGCGGTTTGATCAGTTGGCGCCGGGCAATCTTGAAAATGCCGGACCGCGCCTCGCTGGAACTGCGGAAATTCGAGAGAACCGACATCCAGGCGCGGCACATGTGCCAACCCACGTTCAAACGGCCCGAAATCGGCTGCCCGCCCTGCAAGATCGCTGCAAAGACGACCGGGACGGTGCGCCGGGACAGATCGAACATCTCTTTCAGCACGGCCTCTTCTTCTTCGGAACTGAGGTTGTTGGACTCGGCCATCGCAACTTTCAGGTTCTTTCCGATCGGCCGTGTGTGGTGCATCGCGATTTCATCCAGGATGGCGGTTCGAAATGCGCCGGCCTCGGCCCAGCGGCACCAGATATAATCCAGGCCGTAGCCGCTCATCGTGCCCTGGAACAGCGGCAGCGCTTTCTTCAGGATATCCTGATGCAGACACGGGGCCATGATCTCGATGTAATTTGTGTATCGCAACACAAAGCCCGGGCATTGGCTGAACACGAAATGCGAGAAATAGCTTTCCGGGGTCAGGGATGGCTGCGCGATACGTAATCCATGAACCTGCATGGCATCAAACAGCGCATTGACGTCCTCTGCACTGATGTCGAGATCGTCATCCGGCAGCCAGTAAAAGTCATATTGATCAAGGTCCCGATCTGCGAGAGTTTTGTACAAGCCGTCCCACTTGCCGCCCTTGACCAAAACGGCCTCAACACCCGGCTCGGGTTCAAAAGCCGCAAACGCCTCATCCGAGAAATAGCTGATCAGAAGATCGAAATTTCGATCTTCATGGGGAATCTCCTGCCACCGATGGTGCAATGAGTTTTTGCCCGCACGGACAACCACAAGGCTTTTCTTCATACGCGATTCCGGACCCGATTATCGGCCTTCATCAACGGGCCAAGCCCTTCAATCATGTCCGGGTTCAGGGGATGGCTCAACCGTCCATGTGTGTATTTGGCCTGATAGAGCAAGTTGCGAACGAATCTGGTAAAGGGCGAACCCGGTTTGGTCTTGCTGCGACAATGGTCAATTGTACTGTCAAATTCTTGGCGTTCTGTGACCATCTTTTCCCCAAGGGTAAGGATGGGCACATTGTGCTCCCAATAGAATTTCAGGTCGATGTCGATCGGCCGTGCAATCGGAGCGTCAAGCGCCAGAAGCCGCGCGGCCGCCCGTCGACCGATGATATAGCCCGTGGTCCTGGGAGGAAGCCGATCCGACAGAACAAGGTCCTGATCTGCAACGGATTTTATCATTTGCCCGTTGTTGCCCGGCACGCCATCCAACTTGATCATGACGCCTTCAAAGCATTCGCCGCATTCGGAAAGCTCATCGAAAAATGGCCTGGGATCTTGCACGAATGTGGCGTCGTCTTCCAATACAAGGCTTACAGGGTCCTTAGAATCCACGACCTCCTGCCATATCTGGCGATGCCCCAAGGTACAGGCGACCTCGTTGCGGCTGAGCGGACGTTTAAACTTGATGCGGTTCATCTCCGCATCATAGAAGCTCCGCAACTCCGAGTTGTTCAACTGTTCACCAGAAATGGCGTCGCTGAATTCAAGGTTCAAGCCAAAGCGCGCAAACTCATTTTCGCAGAAACGTCGCCGCTCCACGTCGGTGGGCAGACTCAGAATGACGGCCTTGATCGACACTTATCTATTACCAATAATTTTTTTCACAGCGTTACTATGGGCCGTGTTTACCAAGTACAAGCGTAAAAGGTCGATCATTTTTTCCATGACACATCAACAATTTCAAACGGCAGAAAACCGCCCACAAGCCTCTAACAAAGCAACGCTCCAACAATCGACTCTGAAACATCAGGCGTCATTGCCTTCTTTCATTAACATATCATAATGAAACCACTAAGAAAATCGCTTGTCTCCGCTAAATGTCCCTTTGCAGAGTTTTGCTGGCGAAAACCTTTTTTGTTTTCGACCAAGAGATTTTCGACCCATGCAACACCTTCGAACCGCTCAAAAGTTGTGCAAATGTGGTATCGCATGGAATTGAGAGCACCAAATGCAGGCATCGCAGCCGGCGTTTACGCGGCATATCGCGGGGGTCCGGAGGGAAACACGCAACGTCACTGCCACTTATTTCTTCACCATGCACTTGCGCGACCGGCCGCATGAACCTATTTGCCTACGACTCTGCGCCCCGATCGGAATGGGCAACTCTGTCGCGTCATTTGATCTGCCCTTTAGACAGGATCGATTATAGGTTATCTGAGCGAGCGCATGATTTCATGATCTGGAGAATTCAATGATTAAGCGTGCCTGGACCGAGTGGCGATCAGGCTATATGGGCCGCCTCATCAGCGAAAGCTTTTTTGCCCAAGGTCCTCTTTATGCCGTTGCCATCGTTGCGATGATCGCCGTTGCCGCGACCACCGCTGGCTCTGCCTTTATGATGGAATACATCGTCGACGCGATGACCAGCCCTGATATGCGCGAGTGGGCAGCGATGATTGCCCTCGGCGTTGTTCTGCTTTTTCTGGCCAAGGCGGTCGCTTCTTACATTCAGTCGATCTACCTTGCGCGTGCGGGAAACCGGATCATCGCGATGCAACAAGACCGCGTGTATCGCAAATTGTTGCGGCATGGCGTTGCATTTTTTGCCCAAAATGAATCCTCTGACCTGCTCATGCGCACCACTCATGGTGCGCAAGCCGCGCGAACCCTGATTGACGTTATGGTCACAGGATTTGTCCGCGACGCGCTGACCCTGGTGGGTCTTGTAATCGTCATGGTGTATCAGCAGCCCGTGCTATCCATCATGTTCTTCGTTGTCGGCCCGGTGGCTTTGCTGGGTGTGCGGTACTTGCTGAAAAGCGTACGCTCGATCATGCAGCAGGAATTCAAATCGCTGGCAGAGATCATCCGGGTGCTGCAGGAAACTTCGGCTGGTATCAAGGTGATCAAGGTCTTCTCGCTTGAGGATCGCATGATCAACCGCATGGAAACCGCCATCCTCAAGGTCGAGGAACGCTCGAACGACATTGCGCGACTGCAGTCCATCGCCAGCCCGCTGATGGAATTTCTGGCCGGCCTTGCCGTTGCCGGCGTTCTGGTCGTCTCGACCCTCGGTATTGCAGGTACGGAACAGCCGACCGCGGGTCAGTTAATGTCCTTTATCACAGCTTTGCTAATGGCTTATGAGCCCGCCAAACGTCTGTCGAGAATGCGCGTTCAGATCGAGGCAGCCATGGTCGGCGTCGGTATGCTTTTTGGCCTTCTGGATCAGGAAGACACGATGCAGGAAAGCCCCGAAGCGCGCGACCTTCTGAATGGACCCGGTGAGATCGCTTTGCGCAACGTCACCTTCGGATACCACGGTTCAATTCCTGTAATCGAAAACATGAACGTGACTTTCGACGCCCGGAAAACCACGGCCTTGGTAGGGCAATCTGGGGGCGGTAAGTCGACGATATTCGGGCTGATCATGCGGTTCTATGACCCTGATGAAGGAACGGTCGAAATCGACGGCCAGAACCTGGAAGACGCCAGCTACGCGTCATTACGGCGGAAGATATCTTATGTAGGCCAAGACACGTTCCTGTTTTCGGCCTCCGTTATGGAGAACCTACGCTGCTCGGCACCGGACGCGTCGAACGAGGAGGTCATCGAAGCCGCAAAGGCAGCATACGCGCATGATTTCATAAGCGGTCTGCCGGATGGCTATGACACACAGGTCGGTGAAAACGGTACCTTCCTGTCAGGCGGTCAAAAACAACGGATTGCTATTGCACGGGCGATTCTGCGCAATGCCGAAATCTTGCTGCTGGACGAAGCCACCAGCGCATTGGACGCAGAATCCGAGGCTCTCGTAAAGTCGGCGCTGGACTCGTTGACGCAGAATATGACTGTGATCGTGATTGCCCACCGACTTTCTACTGTTCTTGAAGCCGACAAAATCATGGTCGTGCAGGATGGTTCTGTGGTCGAGCAGGGCAACTTGGACGAATTGATGGAAATGAATGGCCAGTTCCGCAATTTGTTCGACCAGCAATTTAAGAAACGGGAATCCACAGCCGAGGTAAGTGTCGAAATTGCGGACTGATCGAGATGTTGAGTGTAAGTTGTGATCGCTTAGGCTTGCAAGTTGTTCGCAGAGCATGATTGCAAAGAAATCTCGAACAAAAGAACGAGTTCGGCGCGCTCGCCAAACTCACTTACAGTCGAACTAAATTGTCGCCGCCCTGAACAAAGCAAATCAAAAAACCAAACGACCCCGTGCAAAACGACCGCGCACAGTTCCGAGAAAAACATGTCGGCCTCTACAGAGTTATGATCGACGCGGGCCTAGGCCTATTGGCATGTGCGAAGGCTTAGCTCAAGAAATTCCATTCAAAATAGGCATTTAAACCTGAATGGCTAAACCAAAGGATCAATCTGGCGAGCCTAATTCAAGAGAGCGTTCTACTCCGACTAACGATGGCATCACCCTCGCAGGCATGCATCGATCGGTCAAAAAAGACTTTGATCTCTGCCCGCAGCTGACCGCCCAGAATGGGATACCTGCATCCCGTGCAGCGACATCATCAACTTCGCTATCTCCACAATGCAGAATTGCCCCCGAATTGCGCAGGCAATGTGATTTCGCTTCAGCAGCGTTTTTGCCCGGTGTTACCACTTCGACCGCAACAAAAAACTCGGCCAGCCGAAGCCTCGCTAGAACATCCGTTACTCCCTGCGGATTTTGACGAGCGGTGATCAGGATCAAAGAAGCCCTGTGACTCATTTTCGTCAACGCAGTCCGAACGCCAGGAAGAACCCTGTCGATCAATAAGTTTTCAGGGCTTTCGATTTCAGTAAGCCATTTGTCGATAAAGCCATCCGGTGGGTTCAACCCTTGTTCGCCAAGCGCAGCGAGCGTAGACAACCCATTGCGCTTGGACAACCAAAGCGCGTCTTTGAAGATCTCTGCCGCAGGAATTAGGGTCAGCAGGACGGCCTCTTGGCGAGGTCGACAATCCAGAACCGTACCATCCAGATCAATTCCAATTATTGGTTTTCCGGCCATGAAACATGTTCTCGATATGAGCGCGTTACGAACAGGTCACCCTTTGGGATGGGGCGAAAAAAGCGAGTGAAATCCTTACCTGTGTGAAATGCCACGTGGGCAGATGCAAAATCGCAACCAACCGCAGCCGACATTGGCGTTGCACCACCGACCCGCGGATTAACATCTATTACCTGCCAATCTGCTGGCTCCAAGCTGCCCCGGACCTGAAAGCAAAAGGCCCCAGTCAATCCGACCGCTTTTGACACGCGGCTTGCGAGGTAAGCTAATTCGTTGTCTTCAAAAAGCCGGGCCTTGGTGCAGACGCCGGCTTTGACCTCAACACGCTCTCGGCAACAATGTGCGACCACTTCGCCCGGATCGCTGCAAAAGACGTCTATCGTTATCTCGATACCGTCGACAAAGGGTTGAACAATCATCTGAGATGATTCGGGCCCGGCTTGAAACTTAGCAAGATCTCTTTCATCGGCGATTGCCACCGCACCCTTGCTGCCCACACCTGCACGTGGCTTAGCGTGCAGCTTACGATCATGCCAAACTGCATCCTTCAGCGGCACAGTTTCCGGTACGGGGACGTTCCACTCCACAAAACGAGAAAAAATCGCCAGTTTGTCACCCGTCAACTGAATTGCTTCAGAGGTCGGGGCGAACAGTTGAATACCCTGAGAGTCGAAAGAGTCGCTTGCAGCGGCAGCGGCAGCAATTTCGAAATCGTGGATCGGATAGTATGCATTCCAGTCGCCGTCCCGAAGTGCGGAACCCAAAACACTGGCAAAATCGTCCCCCTTCGCCATGGGTACCTGCAAAAACTCGAATTCGGACGCAGCGGCGACCAGTTCGGGCGGGTTTGTGTCGCACGCCAAGAGGCGAGGAGGCTGGTTCCACCCGGCCAGCGAGCGCAGGACACCCAGGCCAGTCGCAGAGCCTGCCGACCCGACAGCTATGGACATTTCGTTTCTTGACATGGATAGAACTCTAACTCGTATTAGAAATCATTGTCAGCGGCACAAAGGACGCAGAGGTGGAATTTTCACAGACAGAATCCGAGCGGATTTCAGCAATAGCTAAAGACAGTTGGTATGAAAAGCCTACGGCGCTTGCAACGATCCGTTACAGCTTTTTGCTCTTTCAGCGCTTTATGAAGAGCGATGAAAAGGTTCTGGAAATGGGACCGGCTGAAGGCACCATGTCAGCGCAACTTGTTGCGGCGGGTTACAACACTGAACTCCTTGAGGGTTCTCCCGAATTTGCTGAAATTTTGCGTGGGAAATTTCCCACCGTGCCCGTGCATGTTGCATTGTTCGAGGAATGGGAAAGCGCGCCTATATACGATGTAATCCTACTGGGTCACGTACTGGAACATGTGGAGGCGCCTTCAGAAGTACTTGCCCGTGCCGCAACTTGGCTCAAGCCCGGCGGTCGCATCATTTGTTCAGTGCCGAACTGTCGATCACTCCACCGTCAGGCGGCGGTGATCATGGGGTTGATGCAAACTGAGCAGGACATGTCAGAAAAAGACATTCATCATGGCCATCGTCGTGTCTATTCGCCGGAGAGCCTGCGGGCCGATTTTGTCCGAGCGGGCATGAAAATTGACTACTTTGGCGGTTACTGGATGAAGCCGATCTCAGATGGCCAGATTGAGGCAGACTGGACACCAGAAATGCTGGACGCATTTATGGTTCTGGGCGAGCGATATCCTGACATTGCAGCCGAACTCGTCGTGGTTGCCTCTCGCCCCTAACCGTTGACGGCAGGCGCGTGTGCGGGCTTTTTGACCTGCACGCGCAGGCGGTCGTTTTGTTCGAAGGCGCATACAGTCTTTAATTCTCGGCGTAAGACTGCTAGGCCCGTCACATGAAACCTGAGATCAAACAACCTCTTGGTTCCTGTCGATTAATAGATCTGCCAGTTGTTACCGATCCTCGTGGCGACCTGACCTTTTTGGAAGGTAATCGACATGTACCATTCGACATCGCTCGAGTTTATTATCTTTACAATGTTCCCACGGGCAGCAGCCGTGGCGGCCATGCACATCGCGAGCTGAAACAGGTGCTTTTCGCTCTGTCCGGCTCTTTCAGGGTCTCAGTCGATGATGGTGTTAACCGCGAAGATCATTGGCTCAGAACTCCAAAACAAGGTTTGCTTATAGAGCGGTTGGTTTGGAGAGAGATGGACGCGTTCAGCCAAGGTGCCGTTTGTATGGTGCTCGCATCAGCGCCATTTGATGAGGCCGACTACATCCGTGATTATGATACATTCCGCAATGAGGTTGGGGCAATTTGATACCCTTTCTCGATATTGCCGCTGCTACAGCTGAGATCGAGACCGAACTTGAAGCAGCGTTGCGTCGTGTTTTACGGTCCGGGTGGTACATTGGTGGACCCGAAGTATCAGAGTTCGAGGCTAACTGGGCCAGCTATTGTGGCGCCAACTATGCTGTTGGCACGGCGAATGGATTGGATGCGCTCGTACTCGCTCTCAGAGCTTGCGGGATTAAGCCCGGAGACGAGGTAATCGTTCCCTCGCATACTTTTATTGCTACTTGGCTGGCGGTCAGCGAATTGGGGGCCGTGCTAACACCCGTTGAGCCTGATCCGCGCACTATGAATATGGATGTAACGCAAATCCAAAAGGCAATTACACCAAAGACGCGCGCAATCATACCGGTTCATCTCTATGGTCAGCCGGCTGATCTAGATCCGATCTTGTCGATAGCGCGGGAGTTCGGATTGCGCGTTATCGAAGATGCCGCACAGGCGCATGGTGCAAGCTACAAGGGCCGAAAACTCGGCGCGCATGGCGACGCTGTTTGTTGGAGTTTTTATCCCGGCAAGAATCTAGGTGCGCTTGGTGATGCAGGTGCAGTGACGACGAATGATCCGGACCTTGCGGCCAACATTCGGCGCCTGGGGAACTACGGCTCCGATCAAAAGTATGTCCATGCACAGCGTGGTTTGAATTCCCGACTTGACCCGATTCAGGCAGCCGTTCTGTCCGTAAAGCTTCGCCATCTCGACGCGTGGACCGCGCGTCGTAAAGCCCTCGCCGAATCTTACGAGAAAACCCTGAATGGCAGCGGCCTTCTTCTTCCCGAAGCGCCTGACTACGCTGATCCTGTCTGGCACCTCTATGTCGTGCGACACGCCAAACGGGACGAGATCAAAGCTGAGCTTGGACGCGCCGGAGTTGAGACATTGCTTCACTACCCCACAGCTTGCCACAAGCAGGGGGCTTATGCCGACATGGCACATCTCTCAATGCCCTTGGCCGAGGAAATGGCTGAAACCGTCCTGTCCCTCCCAATGGGGCCTCACTGTCCCGCGGACGCGCCTCAGCGTGTGGCCACGGCAATTCAGAATTTACCCGTATTCAACCGGTGAAGATCAACGAAACTTGTCAACTGAACGCTTGAGCTTCGCCCTGAAATTGGCTCGATGCGCGTATTTTCGCATTTCGCCGGACAGGTTTCCCGCGCGTCGGAAAGAACGCAGCGTTTTGAAGTCGTTTCTTTCGCGCGCATATTCGATCGTCATCTCTGCAAGGCGATTTGACAGTGGAACCCTGTGCGCCTCTCCGAGCACTTCGGCGATGAGATTTTGGGTTCTTTCGAAATCTTCAAAACTCTCTTCTGGTCCATTCATCACCAGGAAATCAAAGTCCCTCCAATACTCTTCGGGGATATATTTTGAGACGACCTCAAAGATCGCTCGCATTTGCCGCCACTTTTTCTTGTATAGGTTGGTCGGATGGTTGCGATAGATCCAAAACGCACCTTCATTGAACCAGAAACGGTTTTTCGTGCGCCGCGCCTCATTGAAGAAACGTAGGACAAAGGCATAGTCGTCGGCGGTTATTTCTGTGTCGAAACCACCGGAATTCACGATAAGGTCCCGGCGCATAATCAGCCCTTGAAGAAATATCATGGACGGCTGGCGATAGAAGTGTTTCTGGAACATTTGATCGGGGTCACCACTGCGCAAAGCCTCGACAAAATCCCAATGATAGATACTACCAGGCCATTGGAGCAGGTTTTCGTTGAGTTCCAGCTGGCGCGGAATAACAAAGCCCAGAGAATCGTCGTTGATCAGTCTCTCGATTGTATTCTGGAGCGGAAATGCCGGACCAAGCATGTCATCTCCAGACATGAACATGACATACGGCGCATCGGTATGGTCGATTAGCCTTTGTACGTTTTTACCTGGGTGACCGGTGTTCGCTTGAACAATAACTTCGATTGGAACGTAGGATTGATTTGCAATTCGCCGCGCAATGTCACCAGTGCCATCTGAGGAACCATCATCTAGAACGACAATCTCGAAATTTGGGTAGCGAAGGGCTGCGAGGCTTTCAAGACAATCAGTTATGTAAGCCGCATGCTCGTACGCAAGGACAAGGATTGAAACCTTCGGTTGGGCACATGTTTCTTTCATGCTACCTCACCTTCACAGATCAATAAGCGCTTGAATATTCTACGCACCGGGCTGTTCCCAATTGTCATATTCCAAGAATTCAGCCCGATATCACGCTTGATCGTGAGCGCAAGACGTTTCGCTTTCGATCAGTTGGCCAGTGGCGTTCAGCTCACTCGCTAGCCGACTATCACGAACGTATGGACCTGTCACGCTGTGATGCCAAACTGATCGTCAATACGGACACGTTGCCGAGCTCGCACTAGGGTCAGGACTGATCGCCAATAAATGACGAGAGCTGCGAGGGCGATTGCTGCGAGGAAGACCTTCGGGCACCTGTCGTACCGGGTTGCC
>NZ_JBQFTP010000032.1:0-14446 GCF_056538705.1 Ruegeria sp. BF12
CCGCAAGCCAGAAGAGATCAGACTTGTTCACCGCTCGTTTTTGAACCGTGAATCACGCCGTAAAACGGAAATCAATGGGTCCCGACGCTAGTATAGTAGTGTCAGCCTTCTTCCAGATAGGTTCACAGTTTCCGCAGCAAAATGAGATTGGTTCGAATTCGTCTTACAGCACCGCCACCATCGGTCTTGGTGACCGTTTCATTACCGATCAGATAACTATCCGCACCAATGCCAGCGGCGTCGGAGTTGTCGAATTGGAAGGTTCCGCGACGGACATTGACCTTTGCGTCCCCCGTCAACAACTCACTCACTTGACCCAATAGTCATTTCGCCAACCAATGGCGCATCATGCACATTTCGCCCGCTGACATTTGCGAAGACTAAAGAGTTTCCAGTTCCCAGGGGGCATGCTGCTAACTTCATCGCCTCGCTTGCAAGTTGAACATTTTGATAAACAGCACCAACTTCTTTGAGGACCAATGAGTACGCCAATGCACCGTAGGCGGTGCGGGTGGTCGCCATGTCAGCAGTTAGAAGAAGCAAAATTTGTGTGTGCGAAACACAGTTGGCTGACACGGCGGCATCTTTCAAAAGACTCTTGAGAGCAGGACTGAATTCGCTAACCCTTGTGAGGCCGTGACGCCTGCTATCGTAGGCATAAAGCCCTGGCACCAAACCGTCACAATGATTAACAACAAGATACGCAGTCAATGGGTGTATACCACCACCACTGGGATAGGAGCGGTGACCATTCTCTTGGTAGAAACATCGGAAAAGCAACTCGTTGAGCTGCGCAAGACTGATCGGTGTGCGACCTTGATCACGGCGACTTCTTCGACGGCGGGACACCAGCATATGCGGCGGGTCGCTTGCAATAATATCCGCGATATCGGGAAGCGGCAGCGCAATGTCCGGAACATGTTTGGATGGGTGTTCAGACTCATGCGATTTCCCCGTTTTTCCGAGTTTATTCCTTGCGAAACCGAGGCGTGTTTGACTGTGGAAAAGCGCTTCATGCACAGGCGGTTTAGGTGCCGCAGTGCCGTCCAGCAAATCGCACCACGTAAAGAGCCGCATCAAAGCCTCGAAAGCAGGGGGGGCAAGACCCGGCACGCAATTTTGGGCCTGCGCCGCCTCAGCGCCCTCGGACAGCCCAAAAAGCAATGGGCCAAGCTTTGGGTCCAACAGATCTATGGTCGCCCAACTGCCCGGAGCCAGCGCTCTGAACCCATTTTGTTGGGGCTGCAAAAGTGTCTGTTGAGAAAGCCGAATAGTAGCATCCGGTTCGAATACCGGAAGTCTGCTGCTGGGCGCGCGTTGTGGCACACAAACAGCGATAGGCTGAGCGTTCTGCATGACGAAACGGCAGAGAAAGCCGCGCTGATCGAGGCGCAACAAGAACGACGCACAGTTAACCTCTGCATCTGGGCTTGGGTCGAGGCAAGCCGTCAGTTCCTCCTCACTCAAACAGCCTTGGGCGAGTTTCTTGGCAAGCGAAATATGGGCATCGTCGGTAATAGATATCGATTCAGTAGCGCTGTGCAATTTCGCAACTTCGTCGGTCTCGTCGAGCAGGACGTCGGGAGCCAACCCATATGCCCAAATATTTGGCTGGTTCATCACGAATACCCTTGCAGGACGTCAAATTGACTTTGCCGCCCGGACCGGCCGGCACCCAAAATGCGCGGCTCAATGCGAAGTTTTTTCACCGCAGCCCGATCGACTTTCTCAGTCAGCTGGCGGATACGTTCGGAAATGTTTCGAGCTTTGATCTGGGCACGGGACCGATCATCTTTGTAAATGATGCTGACCTTGCCCGGAACCTTTTTCGCTTCCACGAGGCAGATCTGCGCAAGCCTGATTTTTTGCGAGTCTCGAACACCGGATATTGGGGCGACGGGCTGACAACGCTGGACGATCCTGAAATCTGGCGCCAGCGTCGCCAACTCTTGCTGCCGCTCTTTCGTTCTGCGTTGCGCGAACCTCGACTTTTCTTGACGGGACAGCTCACGGAGTCGATCACTGCCCATTGGGCGGACAGAGAACCGATTGACCTTGCGCATGAGGTTCGGTTGTTGATTGCTCGCATCGCGCTGCGGACAGTTTTGGATGCCGATCTTGAGGGTTGGGGGACTGCTCAGGAGCGCAGTGGCCTTGTGCCTTACCTCGAGGGTTACGGAGAGGATTTCACTGCGACTGCGGGCGGTACCGAAGGAGCGGTGCAAATGACGCGCCCTCGGGCACCCAGAAATATGGATGGGGTCCTGGCCATCATCTGCGCTCGTTTTGAGGAATTTGTTGATCGAGGTGACGTTCTCTCGGCCTTGGTGAGGGCACACCACATGGCTCCCGACGTTCTTTCCAAACAAGACGTCGTGGGGGAAATTGTTCAGATGCTTTTTGCAGGCCATCTAACTATGCCATTCGCTTTGACGCAGTTCTGGACCGACATTGCCGACAATGATCTGGACTGGCAACTGGTCGATGAGGTGGCAGCCCTTGATGATGCTGAACGTTTCAGTAATGCGACGCTTGGCACAAGCCGAACAATGGCGATTTTGCGAGAGTCGATGCGAATGACGCCCCCGGCACCAATTCTTTATCGTGAAGTGGCGCGCGGCTTTCGATTGGGTGACCACCAACTGGCTGAAGGGCATGGAATTTGGGTCTGCCCGGGTCTGCTGCATCGAGATCCTCGTTACTTTTCGCAGCCTTCTGAGTTTCAACCTGAACGCTTTGCCGCGGGTCGTATTCCGCCGGTTTCGGCCAAAGCGTATATGCCTTTCGGGGCCGGTCCAAGAGTTTGTATTGCGGCTGCTCAATCCTTGTCACAAATGGTCGTCATCATCCAAACAATAGCGCGCAGCTTTAAGTTGGAACCTGTCCCGGGAGCGCCCAACAGATTTGAAGTCCGACGTCGGTCTGCAGCCGGAAGCTACACAAGTCCGTGATGTATGCGCTTCATTTAGGTTAACTCTTAGCCAGAAGACACACTCACAACTTGATCGTGTTTTTTGCCTGTGTGAAAAGGTTAACAAAAAGCAGCAAATCAATACAAATGTGCAGACGATAGTCAACCAACGGAGGAATACTCAATGACAGCACCAACGAATGAAGACTGGGGTAAAATGCATGCAAAAGCCTGGAAAGACCCGGAATTTCGGACGCTGCTCGAACAAGACCCAACCGCCGCAGTAAAGGCATATGGCGAAGAAATCGGCAAGACTTTTTCAAAGATCGTGAATGTCGGAGATAAACCCGACGACGTTCATGATGATGATCTCCACGAGCATGATACTGCTGTTGCGCCACCGGCCTGCTGCTGAGGGCAAGCGCTCTTATGTACGACAGTGCCCTTGCGGCACCACGGTTCAAATCCAGCATCAAGGCAATCGTAGTTCCCGAAGAAGGCTTGTACTTGTTCAACGAGCAAGGTCACGTCTGCCTGAAGTCTACGATTTTTTCCGATCTGGCACCTTTTCTGGACGGAACACAGTTGGTCGAGGATATCTTCGGC
Organism: Ruegeria sp. BF12; assembly: GCF_056538705.1. Taxonomy (NCBI): domain Bacteria; kingdom Pseudomonadati; phylum Pseudomonadota; class Alphaproteobacteria; order Rhodobacterales; family Roseobacteraceae; genus Ruegeria; species Ruegeria sp. BF12. Next base: position 3,518 of record NZ_JBQFTP010000032.1, read on the forward strand.
CAACTGTGTCAGAGCTATGCCAGCGCCGACATTCTCTCTGCTCTGGACCTGCTCAAAAAGCGTGGATTTCTGGCCGAACGCAGCTCGGTGTTGCCGCGCGACCAGCAGGCCTTTTGGGAGTTGGCGGGGGTGAACCCTGCTGAAGCGGCAGAGCGTGTGAAAAACACGCCGGTAGATGTCGTCTGCATTGGCCGAATTGGCGGCAGTCTGCGCGCGCTTCTCGAAAAAAACGGGGTGCGTGTCGTTGATCGCGGCGAGTTGAGCGTTGTTGTAACCAACAACTATCTTGCCGCTGAATTGGACGCATTGAACAAACGGTTTGTTGCAGAAGGTCGGCCGTGGATATTGGTCAACCCAGGCGGCATTCAAAGCTGGCTAGGCCCTGCATTTCTTCCCGGTGAAACAGCGTGCTGGGAATGCCTCGCAAATCGTCTGAGATGGCACCGTCGCGTCGAAACCCATATTGGCACACTTTCAGGTTTGGCCGGCACCCGCCTCGCCCCAGAGTCCAACAATGACACTTCGCAGATCGCAGCACTGGCAGAAATCGCTACTGAAGTGACCCGTTGGATCGGCGTCGGCGGCCCGTCGGTGTTGGCTAACCGGGTGATCAGCACGGACCATTTGTCGATGGAACGGCAGGAGCACATTCTGACACGCCGACCGCAATGCCCGGTATGCGGTGACAATTCCACAATGCCCGAAACACCACCTAAACAAAATCTACAGCCGCGCCCCAAAATTCGTGGCTCAGATGGTGGGCATCGGTCTTGTCATACCAATGATGTGCAGGCTATTCTGGATCGAAATGTAAGCCCGATCACCGGTATTGTTGGCTCACTCGACCCGGGTGTTCGGGGTGGTTTTTCCGGCCAAGGGTCTTGGATCACGCCAACCTACTCCGCCGATCACAACTTTTCTGACCTGCATGACACCCGGTTTTTTCTGCGCGAAGGACTTCGGCGGCGATCAGGTGGAAAAGGTCGCAGCCCAGAGCAGGCGCGTATCAGTGCGGTGGCTGAGTCCCTGGAACGCTACTGTGGCGTTTTTGATGGCACCGAGCCTCGGCGCCTTGCCGCGCTCAAGGACCTAGATGCACCGGTCATTTTACCGAACGAATGCCAGGGCTACAGCGCTCAACAATATGCGGATCGTGCTGCGCTTAATTGCAAAGACCACAAAGCATACTGGGTGCCGGAGCCATTTGACCGGGGAGCCGAAATCGAATGGACACCGCTTTGGTCGCTGAGCGATGACACCATGCGATACCTGCCGACATCAATGTGCTATTTCGGCTATCAAGGCACCGGATCCACCTATGGACGTGCGGATTCCAACGGCTGCGCCGCTGGCGGCACACTGGAAGAAGCTATTCTGCAGGGTTTGCTGGAGCTGATTGAAAGAGATGCCGTTGCGATCTGGTGGTACAACAGGCTGATCCGCCCCGGTGTTGATATCGAAAGTTTCCGTGACACGTACGGGCGCGACCTGGTGTTGTATTACCAGCAGATAAACAGAAACCTACGGGTGATAGATGTAACAAGCGACATTGGCATACCTACCTTTGCGGCCATTTCGGGCAGAATAGACAAGTCCGAAGAAGACATAATTTACGGGTTTGGCTGTCATCTCGATCCCGAGGTGGCTCTGTCGCGGGCGCTTACGGAAATAAACCAATCTCTGGAAGCCGTCCCAAAAGTGGGCGGTACGGCCGTCGAAACGACCTATCTCGGCAGTTCCGAAGCGATAAACTGGTGGCGGACAACACGCCTGTCCGAAGCCAGCTACCTTGTACCCGACACCAAGCAACCGATGCTGAAGCTGAATGAAAGCGAAAGTCTGGCAAGTGACGACATTCTCTTGGATATCGAAGCTTGCGTATCGCGTTTGAAACCCGTTGGCATTGATGTCCTGGTTCTCGACCAGACTAGGCCAGATGTGAACTTTCCAGTGGTACGGGTTGTGGCCCCAGGCCTGCGCCATTTCTGGGCCAGGTTTGGACCAGGGCGCCTTTATGACGTGCCCGTGCGTCAGGGGTGGCTTTCTACGCCAACCCATGAGCAGGACCTGAACCCCCACGTGATACAATTTTGACCCATTGAGTGAGGACCCCCCCAGATGACTAGCAGCTATTTCGACTATGCCCGTCCATTCGACATCATGATCGGAATGTGGACCGGCCACTCAATCGTTTATGACAACAAGGGGAAGTACCTCTACACCGGACCCAGTATCCTGACGATCGACTGGAAAGAACCCGGGAAAGTAATGCACTACAGGCAGGAAGACCTTGGAAGCCTGGACGAGCTGATACAAGAGCACGAACATGGTAAGGCGCTTAAAGATCTGTTTGTGCTGCGTGAGTTTGAACTGCAGGTCGACGGCAAGTCCTGCGAATCGATCACCGGTGACATCAAAGTCCACGGTGTCGAGAGTTCCCCCGGAACCTACCTGTTTCATTTGAACTTCCCGACCGGGGACTACTACAACAATCAGTATTTCCTCAATCCCAATCAGCGCCGGATAATCGGTCCATTTGTGCCCCGCGATGCAGAAGGAAGGACAGACGGTTTCCAATTTGTCGTCTCGCAAACCTTTGAGCGAATTTCCTACGACGTCCCCGAAAACGCGTTCTGACTCCCGTGCCAAACCCAGCCGTTCCACAGCCAGCTCAGTCACGATTGAAAGGCGACCAAGCGCTTGTCATTGGTGGGGGTATTGCGGGACTGCTTTGTGCAAACATGCTAAAGGACCGTTTTGCCAATGTTACGGTTCTGGAACGGTCAAACTACGTGGAACCTTCGGATGGCGCACCCGCAACACGCCCCGAAGTGCCGCAAAGCCACTGCCTGCACATGTTGATGGGAGCTGGCGCCCAAGCTTTTGACGAACTGGTTCCGGGTTGGCGCGGCGAATTGATTGCACGCGGTGCGGTGGCTTATGATGCGGGTGCAGATGTTGCCATGCGGGTGGCCTCAGGGTGGTTGCCGAGGATTGAAACTGGCATAACCCTCTATGGCGCTTCACGCGGGCTCATCGAAAACGCGCTGCTAGCAGTGCTACGCGAAGCCCGCAATGTGACGATTCAAACGGTCCAGCGCGTCATCGGGCTTGAGGTCTCGCGGGATGGCGAACGCGTATGTGGTGTGAGGCTTCAGTCGACCAACGGCGCTTTACAAGTTTTAAACAATGTTGATGTGGTTGTGGATGCCAGCGGTGCCGCCTCGCGTCTGCCACGCTGGCTTGCCGGGATTTATGGCGAGCAGCATCAGATCGCCCGGACCGAAGTCGCACCGGGTCGGCAGTATGTTTCACGATGGGTGCGGTTGGCACCAGATCAAACCCCGGACTGGCAAGGCCTTGCGTTGGCGCCGACCCATGGACGTGCAGGGATGATGATGCGGGCAGAGAACGATCTGTGGGGGGTGGTGCTGCAAACTCCCGAAGATGTCGCATTGCCGACCAATGACGAGACTTTTCTTGCGTCAGCGGCGATGCTACCAGCTACAGAACTTTATGACGTCCTGAAACGCGCAGTGCCGGTGACGCCCCCGCATCTGTTTGGTCGCACCGCAAATCGCCGTCGGCACTACGAAAAATACTCCTTCTGGCCAGACAATCTGTTTGCAATAGGTGACAGCGTCTGTGCGCTTGACCCCTATGCCGGGCTGGGTATGACGGCGGCAGCCCGAGGTGTTCAGTTGCTGCAAGGTTATCTGAATCAGCCAGACCTTAAGACAATCAACACGGCAAACCGCTTCCAGTCTCAACTTGCCAAGCATAACCAGTTGCCCTGGATGATCGCAACGAACGATTGGACAACAGCTGCGTCGCAACCCGGTTTGGCAGATCAGATCAACAGCCTTACACGGGCTGCCCCTTTTGATCCTTCTTTGGCCATAATGTTGTTGGAACTCCAGCATATGCTGCGCACACCGGAAACCCTAACGAATGAGGCTGTTTCATGAAAATTGCTGTACTGGGCGGCGGAACGGCCGGTTTCATTGCTGCAGCCCACATGACCCGCTATTTCCCGAATGCTGAGCTGTGGCACATTTACGATTCCCGCATCCCGACAATCGGTGTCGGAGAAGGAACAACACCACGCTTTCCTTTGTGGCTGGACGAGGTCACAGGCATCGGACCGGACGAACTGGGCGCGCGTTGTGGCGCGACAGTAAAGCTTGGGTCACATTATGAAGGATGGGGATCAAATAGCGCGGATTTCGTGAACAGGTTTCAGCCACCGCGTCTTTTCGGATACCACTTTGACGCCGGTCGTGTGACAGGGATTATCAGTGATCATGTACGGGCAAAGCAGCTTGATGCCCGGGTTGTGTCCCTTGAGGTTTTGCCCAGCGGCGTTGCCATCGGTTTTGAGGATGGCAGTCAACTGGACTGCGACTATGTGTTGGACGCGCGGGGATTTCCTGCGGGAGCTTGGACGCAAGCGCCGGAAGATCCCGAGATCATTCGCATGGATTGGATACCTACTGGCCGCGCGATGGTCCGCCGTCTGCCCCCCAGTACCGAAACCAGCATGTCCCGTTTAATCGCCCGACCGCATGGGTGGATATTCCAAATCCCGCTGCGGGACTGGACCTCCTGCGGGTATGTCTTCAATCCTTCACTCAGCAGCGACGAAGACGTTCTGGCGGACTTCGACGTTTTTCTCAAAGAAGAGCAGGTTGAACCAACGGAAATTCGAGTGCGTGTCAGTTTCCCGAACTTCATGCGCCGCAACTGGTTTGACGGTCGCGTTTTCACCATTGGCAACGCCGCGTCATTCGTCGAACCACTTGAGGCCACGGCCATCGGTGCCACGATCATGCAAGTCCGCATCGCGCAGCGCTGGATGACGGAACACCACCCGCAAAGCGCGCCGGACGTGGGTGCCGTGGAACACGCGAACCGGACCATGCGCTCTTATGTCCTGCGCAACTCACTGTTTATTTCCTGGCACTACGCGCGTGGATCGCGATGGGACAGTTCGTTCTGGAACTTGGCTTCCCGCAGTCTTGAGCGCGCGCGCGGGCATGAGTTCCTGGCGGGCCATATGAATGCGATGACCGATTTTCTGGACGTTGGACGCGACTTGCCCGGCACAGAAATCGGAACCTGTATAGAACAGGATAAGTGGGAGCGGGAAATACTGCCAAAGCTGACGAAATTCATCCCGTTTGGCAACTTTTCGGAACTCAACTTTGCACAAGTCGGCCATGGTATAGGATACTATGGTGCAAACAAAATGTCGGTGGGTGACAGCGCAAATGGCTAACGTGCAGATGTCTTTTGTTCCGGGCTTCCAATTGTCCGAAACTCTCTATGAAAGCTCCAATTCGTTCGTGTTCCGCGCAACGCGCGACTCTAATGGGGAACGCGTTGTCATAAAAATCCTCAAAAGCGATTTTCCCAGCGCCAGCAGGCTTGCGCGCTTCCGCAGCGAGTTCGAGATAACCAGCGGTCTGAACCTACCGGGCGTGATCAAAGCTCTGGACTTACAGCGCCATGACAAATCGCTCATGATGGTCCTGGAAGACTTCGATGGAACCTCTATCGCAGAGTTGCTGTCGACCCGGGCAATGTCACACGAAGAATTCACTGAAACCGCTATTCAGATTGCCCGCTCTGTTGACGGCATTCATCAGGCGCAGGTCATCCACAAAGATATTTCGCCTCAAAACGTGCTCATCAATCCGGGCACTGGCGAGGTGAAACTGATCGACTTCGGGATTGCAACGCAGTTTTCGACCGAGCACCCGATCCTGAAAAGCCCCGAGGTTCTGGAAGGCAGTTTGCCCTATATTTCGCCCGAACAAACCGGGCGCATGAATCGAACGCTTGACCATCGCACCGACTTTTATTCGATGGGCGCGACCTTCTACGAGATGCTCACAGGTGTGCCGCCTTTCGAGGTTGACGACAAACTAGAGCTTGTACACTGCCACGTTGCCCGCGAACCTGTTCCTGCCCATAGGCAAAACCCGGACGTATCACTGGCACTGTCCAAGATTGTCCAGCGAATGATGGCCAAAAAGGCCGAGGATCGCTATCAAAGCGCCCTTGGCATCATTGCAGACCTAGAAGCAGTACGGCTTGGCGTCAATCTCGACCAGTTTGTACCGGGTCTCAAGGATCGTACGGAGCGTTTTTCGGTCCCTGAACGACTTTATGGTCGCGATCAAGAAGTGCACACATTGCTCGAAGCATTTGAAAGGGTGCGTCAGGGACCAGCCGAGATGATGTTGGTGTCCGGCTCGTCAGGTGTTGGCAAGACGGCACTGGTGAACGAAGTTCATAAACCGATCACCCGAGCGCGCGGTTATTTCATCAAGGGTAAATTCGAACAGTTCAAGAAAAACGACCCATATTCGGGCCTTACGGTCGCATTGCAGGACCTTGTGCGGCAATTGTTGACCGAAAGCCAGACGCGTCACGCAACCTGGCGCAAGGACCTAAACGAAGCTTTGGCCCCGAACGCATCGGTCCTTCTGGATGTTGTGCCGGAACTTGAGTTGATCATCGGGCCACAGCCTGCTGCACCAGAGCTGGACGCCACAGAGGCCATGAACAGGTTCAACCAAACCGTTCGCCGGTTTTTGCGCGCGCTTTGTGCCCACGACCGGGTTGTCGTCCTGTTTCTGGACGATCTTCAATGGGCCGACAGCGCGACGCTGGGGCTTTTGAAGGTTGTTTTGACCGGCGATCAGATCGGGCGGCTACTTTTGATTGGCTCGTATCGCAGCAACGAAGTGGACGCGATGCATCCCATGTCGCTGGCACTTGAATCGGTTCGGGAGGCTGGCGGGCGTCTGTCCAATTTGTCGCTTGCGCCACTTGGCGTGCCCGATATCGCAAACTTGATTGCGGACACGCTCCATTCGGACGCGTTACAGGTTATCGAACTGGCGCAACTCGTGGTGCAAAAGACGCAAGGCAACCCGTTTTTTGCACGGCAGTTTCTGATGGACCTGCATCACGAAAAGCTGATTGTCCAAAAGACAGTAAACTCCAGCGTATCCACGAAATGGACATGGGACATCCAGGCGATCCGCGCGGTACAGATCACCGACAATGTGGTCGACCTTCTGTTGGAAAAACTGCGCAGGTTGGAGCAGGGCACACAATCAGTCCTGCAAATTGCGTCCTGTATGGGCAACCGATTTGACATCGACACGCTCGCGCTGATCTTAAAAATCGAACCTGAGGAAGCGTTTGACCGCCTGCTGCCGGCCATTCGGAAAGAGATGATCCAGCCGCTTTCTGATTTGGTCGTGACGGAAACGGATAACGTCTTGTCCCCGCTTGTCGTGCGGGACTTTGAGTTCCAACACGACCGTATTCAGCAGGCCGCTTATGATCTAATCGACACTGACAGTCACAACAGCGTACATCTTGCCATTGGGCGCCAGCTCAGAGCCCGGTTGACATCGGAAGAGTTGAATGACCGAATTTTTGAAGTTGTCGATCAACTCAACATCGGGCGGGACAGAATGGAAGACCGTGCCGAGCAGCTCGATCTTGCGCATCTTGACCTCATTGCCACACGCAGGGCTTTTGACTCGGCTGCCTATGAGGCCGCACTGTCTTTTGTGAACGTTGCGTCAGAGCTTTTGGGACCGAACGGCTGGGACGAAAACTATGAGCTGATGTTTGAAGCTCAGCGCCTGTCCGCATCGCTCGAATACTTGACCGGCAATTTCGAACGATGCACGGAAATTGTGACCACAACGCTGGCACACGCACGAACTGACCTTGAAAAGGCGGAAATCTTCTTCACGCGTATTGCGCAGCATACTTTGCTGATGGAATTCGACGAAGCTATTGATGCAGGTATCAAGGCCCTGGGGCTCGTCGGCGTCCAGATGAGCCTCGATAATCTGGAAGAATCGGGCCAAAACGCGATCGGCCAGGCAGCGGCGATGCTTGGGGCCACAAACCCGGCGGCGCTTTTTGACAATGCAGATGTCGACAGCCCTGAAATCGCGCTGGCACAACGCAGCTTGCGGCATCTGACCATTGCGGCGTTCCTGAACAACCAAGAGTTATTCCCGCTGATTGTCGGCACCTCGGTACAATTGTCATTGAAGCACGGTAACGCGCCGGAATCTGCACTGTTTTTTGCCAATTTTGGCCTGATCCTCGGCGCGTTCATGGGCAAGTACCGCGAGGGTGCGGCATTCGGTGAGCTGTCCTTGCGGCTCTGCGACAAGTTTGGCGCACGTGCCCCGACAGCAACTGTGTGTCTGGTTACCGGCGTGGAGCTCATCCCGTGGGTGCAGCACGTACGTAATGCGATACCCGTGATCGAACGGGGTTATCGCGAGGGGATGGATTCAGGCGACATTCTTTGGGCGGGGTATCTGGTAATGTACCGCGTCGTGATTGACAGCTTCGCGGGCAAACCGCTTGAAGACATACTGGATGCGATGCCAACCCAGTTGGACACCATCCAACGTGCGCAAAACCACGGTGCTGCTGCTGGCATTAACGCGTATCGGCTGGTGCTTTCAACGCTGGCGGGACGTACGCAATCCAGCACAGATTTTTCCACCGAAGATCTGGACGAAGCAACATTTCTGGCCGGGTGTGAAGAGAACCAGATGTCCATGGCCATCTGTTTCTATAGAATTCTAAAAGCCCAAGCCCTTTATGTGTTCGGGCGACCGCAGGAAGCGCTTGCTGAGACGCGTTTGGTAGAGCCGATCCTCAGTTTTGTCGTCAACCATCCCTGCCTTGCCGACCATCTTCTCTATCAATCGCTTTCAATCGCCGCGCTTCTTCGGGATGGCGAGCCCGATCCCGATATGCAAAGCCGTCTGGAGGCAAATCACGAAAGGCTGAACCAATGGGCGGAGTCCGGCCCGGACAACTTCCTGGCTAAAACCCTTATCGTGAGGGCGGAAATTGCGCGTCTGAACGGCAATGATGCAGATGTGCTGGACCTGTTGGACGCGGCCATTGACGCAGCACAGAAGGGCCGGTTTCTACAGGATGAGGCCTTGGCGTGTGAACTGGCCGCGCGACACGTGATTGAGCGTCGACCCAGCGCTCGGATCGGTTCGATGTACCTGCGCGATGCGCGGCATGCCTATCGTTTGTGGGGCGCGCATCGCAAAGTGGAAGAGCTGGAGCTGGAGTTCCCTCAACTCCTCACCGAACACCGTGATCGTCGCGCAACCACGCAACAGATCACTGAAAGCCTGACCTCAACTACCGAAAAAACGACCAATCAATTCCTGGGACAGGATCTTGACCTGAATACGCTGCTGAAGGCGGCTCAGACGATCTCAGCGGAAGTGGTCCAGGGGCCGCTTCTGGATCGGTTGCTTGGAATTCTGATCGAAAACGCCGGTGCTCAACGCGGCGTGCTTTTGCTTGCACATGGCGACGAACTGATGATCGAGGCAGAGGTCAGCGTTACACCCGAGGTTGGTACATTCCAGAATCCCGTTCCTCTTGATTCCGACCAAGGATCCAGAATTCTCCCGACCAGCGTAATCAATTTCACGGCGCGAACGCACGAGGTCGTACTGGTGGACGACGCTCAGCTTGACGAGCGTTTCATGGTTGACCCGCACGTTCAGCAAAATGAAACGCGTTCCGTTCTGTGTCAGCCTATCCTCCACCAGAACGAATTGATTGGCCTGGTCTATCTGGAAAACAATCTGGTGAATTCGGCCTTCAAACCGGAACGAGCGCAACTGCTGTCGCTGCTTTCAGGACAGATTGCCGTTTCAATGCGCAATGCTGAGATCGTTGAACATCTGGAAGAAAAAGTTCGCGAGCGGACTGAACAGCTTGAGGTTCACGCAAAGTTTCTTGAACAGACCTTCGGTCAGTTTCTGGCCACGGAAGTTGTGGACCAGTTGTTGAGATCGGCGGATGGGGTGGACTTCAGCGGGAAGAAAACCACGGTTACCATGTTGATGTCAGATCTGCGGGGCTTCTCGACCCTTTCTGACGAGTTGCCGCCGGAAAGCATTGTGGCAATGCTGAATACATATCTCAGCGAAATGACCAACGTCATCCAGAAATACAATGGCACAATTGATGCCTTCATCGGCGACGCGATCTTGGTGGTGTTTGGCGCACCCTTGCAACGGCCCGACGATGCTGACCGCGCTGTGGCTTGTGCGTTGGAAATGCAGCAACGGATGGGTTGGGTTAACGAGTGGAATACCAGAAATGGCTTCCCGGAAATTGAGATGGGCATCGGTCTGAACACGGGTGAAGTCGTCGTTGGCAATATCGGTTCTGATAAACGCGCCAAGTATAGCGTAGTGGGTAGAACAACCAACCTGGCAGCGAGGATCGAAAGCTACACCGTCGGTGGCCAGATACTGATCGCAGATAATACGCGCGAAGCCGTCAAAACGCCTATTGAACTAGGAGCGATGCGCACGGTTGAGCCCAAAGGTTCTGGCGATCCTCTGAAGCTTTATGAATTACTTGGCATCGGGGGCATCTACGCGATCACGCTTTCATCGCAATCTGTGGAGATGGCAGACATCAACTTGCCCGTTGCGCTCTCGTACAGAGCCGTTGTCGCTAAACAGGTCGTGGGTGTGGCGCAGCACGGCCAGCTTCTGAAGCTTTCTCCCGTCGCAGCGTGCATACAATCCGATACAGCACCAAAGCCTTTCAGTGATCTTCAGTTCCAGATCAAGTGGCAAGGCGGGTCTGGCAGCGATCTGACGCTTTACGCTAAAGTAATGGACCAGCATCACGACGATGGTTGTTTTATGGTGCGCTTCACAGCGGTGTTGCCAGATGCGCGCGCGACCCTTGGTGAGATTATTGAGAAAAACAGAATGTTACGCAATGGCTCCTGAACTCTAGCGTCATGACCCATTGATTTCCGTTTTGCGGCGTGATTCACGGTTCAAAAACGAGCGGTGAACATGTCTGATCTCTTCTGGCTTACGG
>NZ_JBQFTP010000033.1:0-2500 GCF_056538705.1 Ruegeria sp. BF12
TGGTTGCGGGAGTAGGATTTGAACCTACGACCTTCAGGTTATGAGCCTGACGAGCTACCGGGCTGCTCCATCCCGCGACACTTTGCGTTGGCCTACTGCCTATTCGGCTGTTTGAGGCCTGGTAGTGTTCTTTTCATCGTTAGAGAGACTGGGGATTTTACTAGGTTTGGCGGTGACCTACTCTCCCGGGGCTTAAGCCCAAGTACCATTGGCGCGGCAGTGCTTAACTTCCGGGTTCGGGATGGGACCGGGTGTTTCACTTGCGCTATGACCACCAAACCGAGGAAAATCCCCGTCGCTCTTTTTGCTTTGCAAAAAGGCGACGCGCGGGAGGCAGCGTATTCGCTTGCGAATGCGCGTTCCCACACGGTTGTTCATCAGATCAACGTTGTCCAACTCAAGGTCGGTGTATGCTTTGGTCTTGTCTTTCCATTACTGGATCAAATCAAGCCTATCGGGCGATTAGTACCGGTCAACTGAACGCATTACTGCGCTTACATCTCCGGCCTATTGACGTGGTGGTCTTCCACGGCCCTCAGGGAGACCTTGTTTTGAGGGGGGCTTCCCGCTTAGATGCCTTCAGCGGTTATCCTGTCCGATCATAGCTACCCAGCACTGCCGTTGGCACGACAACTGGTCCACCAGTGGATCGTTCACCCCGGTCCTCTCGTACTAGGGGCAACTCCTCTCAAGTCTCCTACACCCACGGCAGATAGGGACCGAACTGTCTCACGACGTTCTAAACCCAGCTCACGTACCTCTTTAAACGGCGAACAGCCGTACCCTTGGGACCTGCTCCAGCCCCAGGATGAGATGAGCCGACATCGAGGTGCCAAACACTGCCGTCGATATGGACTCTTGGGCAGTATCAGCCTGTTATCCCCGGCGTACCTTTTATCCGTTGAGCGATGGCCCTTCCACTCGGGACCACCGGATCACTATGGCCGTCTTTCGACTCTGCTCGACTTGTCAGTCTCGCAGTCAGGCTGGCTTCTGCCATTGCACTCAACGAGCGATTTCCGACCGCTCTGAGCCAACCTTCGCGCGCCTCCGTTACGCTTTAGGAGGCGACCGCCCCAGTCAAACTACCCGCCACGCAGGGTCCCGGATCCGGATAACGGACCGCGGTTAGACATCAAGAGTGCGAAGGGTGGTATCTCAAGGGAGGCTCCACAGGTACTTGCGTTCCTGCTTCAAAGCCTACCACCTATCCTGCACATCACAATCCTGATGCCAGTGCGAAGCTGTAGTAAAGGTGCACGGGGTCTTTCCGTCTAACCGCGGGAAGCCTGCATCTTGACAGGCAATTCAATTTCGCTGAGTCGATGTTGGAGACAGCGGGGAAGTCGTTACGCCATTCGTGCAGGTCGGAACTTACCCGACAAGGAATTTCGCTACCTTAGGACCGTTATAGTTACGGCCGCCGTTTACCTGGGCTTCAATTCAAGGCTCTCACCTCTCCTTTTAACCTTCAGGCACCGGGCAGGCGTCAGACCCTATACGTCGTCTTGCGACTTCGCAGAGCCCTGTGTTTTTAATAAACAGTCGCCACCCCCTGGTTTGTGCCCCCAGCCCCTAGTTGCCTAGGAACCGGGCCTCCTTCTCGCGAACTTACGGAGGTATTTTGCCGAGTTCCTTCAACATCGTTCTCTCAAGCGCCTTGGTATTCTCTACCAGTCCACCTGTGTCGGTTTAGGGTACGGTCTGATGGAGGGCTATTTCCAGGAACCACTCAGCAGCCCAATCAATCCGATAAGATTGAACTACACCTGTGATCCGTCACATCCTCCTGGCCTAGGAATATTAACCTAGTTCCCATCGCCTACGCCTTTCGGCCTCGGCTTAGGGGCCGGCTTACCCTGCTCAGATTAGCTTTAAGCAGGAACCCTTGGACTTTCGGCGAGAGTGTCTCTCACACTCTTTGTCGCTACTCATGTCATCATTCTCACTAGTGATCTCTCCACGGGATCGCTCACGCGCCCGCTTCATCGAAAGCCTCTCTCCTCCAATCTGCCCGAAGGCATGAAGGAGGAATGAGACTATGTCACACTACGCTCTGCTACCGATGCTTACGCATCCCTAGACTTCGGCTCATGGCTTGAGCCCCGTTACATCTTCGCCGCAGGACAACTTATTTAGACCAGTGAGCTGTTACGCTATCTTTAAAGGATGGCTGCTTCTAAGCCAACCTCCTGGTTGTTTTGGTCGTCCCACCTGCTTTCCCACTTAGCCATGAATTGGGGGCCTTAGTCGTAGGTCAGGGTTGTTTCCCTCTCCACTACGGACGTTAGCATCCGCAGTGTGTCTGCCATCTAGTACTCCCGGGTATTCGGAGTTTGGTTAGGATCAGTAAGCCTGTGGGGCCCCATTACCCATCCAGTGCTCTACCCCCCGGGGTATTCGGATGACGCTCTACCTAAATAGATTTCGCAGAGAACCAGCTATCTCCGAGTTTGATTGGCCTTTCACCCCTAGGCACAGCTCATCCCGATCCTTTTCA
>NZ_JBQFTP010000034.1:0-4850 GCF_056538705.1 Ruegeria sp. BF12
GCGATAAACTGATAAAAAGCACCGCCAGATACCAAAGGCGGTGCGCAATCAAACCACTTGAAACTACGCCGCAGCACACAACCGCAATTAGCTGTCCAATTCGTTAAAGAAAGCCACCCGCACGTTGCCCAGGCAACGAGCCTTCTTATCCAAGGACAGACCGGTTTCCAAACTCCGTATCTGCGAAGCTAGACGAATTTCGACCTGATCACAGCAGTCGGCGCGGCGGGGCAAGATTTACCCGCCGTCCGTCCAACACCAGCGGTCTATTTGAACGGGCTTTCGTTAGCCTTTTGCACCCTGCCCGCGCGCGTATATGTCTTCGTAGCGGACGATATCATCCTCGCACAGATACGTGCCGGTTTGCACCTCGATCAGAACCATCGGGACCTTGCCGGGGTTTTCCATTCGATGCGTGGCGCCAAGCGGAATATAGACTGACTGGTTCTCGGTCACCAATTCCACGCGATCGTCAATTGTCACGCGGGCCGTGCCCTCAACGACGATCCAGTGTTCCGAACGATGGAAATGGCTTTGCAGGCTGAGCGATGCACCAGGATGAACAAGGATACGCTTCACCTGGAAACGGTCTCCGACCACAAGGCTTTCGAACCATCCCCACGGTCGGTGGTCTTTTGGGAAGGTCGTCGCCTGAGCCGCGCCCTTTTTCTTGAGCTCGGTCACCGCTTTCTTGACGTCCTGCGCTCGAGACGTATCCGCAACCAATACCGCGTCATTCATCGCCACGGCGATGATGTTCTCCAATCCGATACCAACGATTTCCAACTGCTCGCTGTCCGAACGCAAAAGCGTGTTCTGGCAGTCAATCGCGGTCGCTCCGGCACTGGTCACCACGCCCTGAGCGTCCGGTCCACTTTCGCGCCATACCGCGTCCCAGCCACCCAGGTCCGACCAGGCGGCATCAAATGGCACGACCGAAAGATTTTCGGCTTTCTCCATGACGGCATAATCGATCGAAATGTCTTCGGCCTGTGCCCAACTTTCGGGGTCCAGGCGTAAGAACCCCAGATCCGGCACCGCTGTCTCCACCGCAGCCTTAACTGGTTCCATAAGGATAGGTGCATGCGCCTTGAAAGACTCGATGATATCCGCGGCCCGGAACAGGAAAATGCCTGCATTCCATTTATAGTTCCCGGCGGCCAACATTTCGGTTGCACGGTCGTGGTCAGGCTTTTCGACAAATTTCTTCAACGGAACAGGCGCACCGTCGGCTCCGGGCATAGTGGCAAGTTCAAGATACCCGTATGCCGTTTCAGGATGTGTTGGGGTGATGCCAAACGTCACCAAATAGCCTTGCTTGACAGCAGCCAAACCACGCTCAACGGCGGCGTGGAATGCTGCCGTATCGGGGACGACGTGATCAGACGGGGCGACCAGCAAAACGGCCGCTGCGTCCTGAGTATAAGCATGTAATGCGGCCGCAAGGACCGCCGGTGCTGTATTCCGACCCTCGGGCTCGATCATGATTGTACCGGGATCTATCCCAACCGCCTGCAATTGTTCGACGACAATAAACCGAAAATCCGAATTGGTCAGAACAACCGGAGCCGCGAACTCCAAGTGACCGCTTTTGCCGTACAACCGACGGGCGGATGCTTGAAACAAGGTCTCGTCACCAACCAGCGGAACGAATTGCTTGGGGTAGCTTTTTCGGGACAATGGCCACAGGCGTGTGCCGGAGCCACCACAAAGAAGGACGGGGCTGATCAACATATTAATCTCAATATTTAACGTGGTTTAAGATACTCGTATTTAAGTTGGCCCGACCTGACAAGGCTGGGCTCAGGTTGGTTCAGAGAATGAAACCTTGTGTGTCGTACCACTTAACCTTACCAAACCACCCGAGCAAACTGCAAATCATCGTCTGGATCGCCGGTTTTGCGGCGATTGAAATGCGCCAGAGATAAGCGCGATGCGGCGAGGTTTCCTTACCGCAACCGCTCGATCGTCGCTCGTTAGCTGGTTTTCAAAGGCGTTCGCTGATAAAAACAGGGTCGCCGCCATCCAGACAAACAGCACTTAAAACGCCCGTCGCGTATGCGCCGGTATCCACGGATATCCGACCTCGCCGCGCGGAGGGTGTTTCGACAATTGTGTGGCCGTAGACGACCCATACACCATCTTGCCTGTCCACCGTCCGAAACTCTGGATGACCCCACATGAGTGTTTTGTCGGATTGCTCATCTGCCGCTGCATTCGGATCTGCGCCGGCATGTGTAACAAGCACGTTGCCCAAATAGTCGGATGTTTGCATCTCATCCAGCCACTGGACCAAATCAGGGCCCATCGCTTCCAGCAGGTCATCGCGACAGTCGAGCAGTTCCGCGCCCCCCATCTCGGCGCGCACCCCGCGGACACCGAACGAGGCCAGAGTTTGAAGTCCGCCGTAGCGCAGCCAACGTGAACCGTGTTGTTCGGGGTGGCGCAGAAAATCCAACATCATGTCTTCGTGGTTTCCCTTCAGACAGGAGAAATCCGCGCGGTCCTTTATCAGTCGCAATACCGCTGCGCTTTCCTCGCCACGATCAACATAGTCGCCGACAAGAATGACACGGTGATCCTGTGGAACCCTACGCAACAACTTTTCCAACTGCACGATGCAACCATGCACGTCGCCAATTATGCACACCGGGCTATCGGGTGACGGCGTCATGAATTTCGCCCGGCGCCCAAAGCGTTGAAAAAGCGATGACAGCACGTTGAGATGGTCTCCTGCACGGTTGCTGCGACCGGTCGCAAAACAGAGTTTTGCTGTCGTCGAAAGGAACCAAGGCGTAATACCGTTGCAAGCCCACCTGGGCAAGCCCCGGCTCAGGCCGTCCGGCAGGCAGGAATACCCATTCGAATTATTTCGGCACCTTTTATCTTGTGAACGCCATTTATTCGGTTGCGCCCTTTATCCATGAACCATTTCCTGAGAGGCTCGGGGTAATATGAGGCCATAACCCGGCTGAAATAGTCAAAGTCTTTAGGGGCAAGACGACGGCCGCTACGCGAAGGTCCGTGAAATCCAAAAACTGTATCTGGATCGACGCACGTTCCTGGCAATCCCAAAAACATCGTGCAGGTCGAATAGCATACGCGACCCCGTATTTCGACCAGAACGCCATTGCGCTGCAGGTTCTCCAGCTCGATTAACCGGTCGTGCAGATACCCGCCACGGTCACTGCCAACGACAAAAGATTGCTCGGCTTTGGCGGGCGCTGCCACGGAGAGCACCGATGCCAACATCACAGGAAGCAGCAATCCAGCCGAGCCACGGCGCAAGGGTCTGACCGACTTTCTGTCCGATGCGCCCGGCGATCGACGGCACTTTCTCGTATCCAGCATCACTAATCCTCCGATTGCAGGTGCGGGCCGGATCAGGACTAAAGAGCTGCGATGCTTCAGATGTGCGCGCGTTGTGTCGAATTCATGTTTTAACTCAACAAGTTAACGACATTTTTCATCATTTTTTTTGTTCTGGACATCTTGTTCGGGACGTTTAATGCCCCCGACAATTCATCGTAGATAAAAGACAAATTCTATGGATTTGCCGTTGATGTTCAGGTCGGTGTGTTTCGCGCGGTCGGGATCGCAGCTCGATAGAAAATAGGCGCAAAAATCCAAACCTGCCGAGAATTTGGATTGGTCAATAGTAGCAGATTTCCCGCCCCCTTGCAAAAAAGCGTAGGGGGTTTAGTGACCGAACATTGGTCTACATCTGTGGGAAGCCCAGAAAAGCCCTGTGATCATGCGCGGCTTTTCATATTTTGGAACATGCCGCTGGTGTTTTAGAGGCGGGATCTGTTGCACTCCCCTGCAATTTGTTGAACTCGGCTGAACGTTCGGATGGTAAACAAAACACGGCCATTAGAACGAGTTATCCCTGGGGCAGGTTTGGCATTGTCACGACCACAATCAGGGCATCTTGCGATAAATGGTTTTTGACACGCCCTCCGAGAAACTGAGCGATAGAATCTTGGTTCACTTCAAATGTGATTTCTCGGATTGTCGGGATGCGACGCTCCTGTGAATTCCGCCAGGAAAGTGCGTGCTTCGTCAAAGAATTCCTCATACCCCTTGGCGCCAGTCGTTAGGATATGATCCGTCCCAGGAATTTCAACGAAGCGCGCATCGGGGATGTTACGCGCCAGAAGCCGCCCTTCGGGCACCGGTACAATGCGATCTTCCTCAACGTGGATTACAAGTGTAGGCACTCTGATTTACCGTGTGAGTTCCAGAGTGTCGATCCTGTTGTTCATGTCCAAGATCCGAAGCGCGTTTTCAGTGCTTGTGCTGATGCGTTGCAATTCGTCAAACCCGCTCTGAACTTCCGGAGTCGCATTCGGCAGGAAACTCGAGGTAAAGAAGTTACGGTAGATCGGGTTCGTGGACCCCCCATCCTTCCTACATCATGTATCTGGGCGTTTTGGCAAAAGTTTCGGCTTCCTTGCCACCTCTCATCAGCCGACCGCGAGCGAAGCCACCAGAGAGCATCATGCAAGAAATGCGTTCGGGGTGTTTCACAGCATATCGCAGGGCAATGCTCGCGCCTTGGCTCATGTCGAATAGCGAAAAATGGTCCAGTTGCGCTGCGTCGGCAACGGCCTCCATGTCTTCGACCATGATGGCTTCTTCGGAGATCGTGTTGTCACCTCTGCCCTTCTGGTTATGGTTCTGACGGGGTATAGGCGCTAAGAGATTGATCCAGTGGATCAATTGTAGTCTGCACGGAGCTTTTTTGGAATTCCGACGCTGGTTGCGGGAGTAGGATTTGAACCTACGACCTTCAGGTTATGAGCCTGACGAGCTACCGGGCTGCTCCATCCCGCGACACTTTGCGTTGG
>NZ_JBQFTP010000035.1:0-4454 GCF_056538705.1 Ruegeria sp. BF12
CGCATTGAAACGCACGCCCCTTTACGACTTACACGTTGAGTTGGGAGGTAAGTTGGTTGATTTTGCTGGGTGGGAGATGCCTGTTCAGTATCCGTTGGGGATTATGGGAGAGCATAAGCAGTGTCGTGAGAAGGCGGCGTTGTTTGATGTGTCTCATATGGGTCAGGTGATCCTGCGGGGTGAGAATGTGGGTGAGAAGCTGGAAGCGCTTTGCCCGCAGGCTTATGCGACGCTGAAGGAAGGCAAGGCGCGGTACGGGTTCTTCACGAACGAAGAAGGCGGGATCATGGATGACCTGATCGTGTCGAACGCGGGGGATCACTATTTTGTGGTGGTGAACGCGGCGCTGCGTGATCAGGACATTCCGCATATGCGCGACAATCTGGACGGTGTCGAAGTGACCGAGATCTTCGACCGCGCGCTGGTGGCGGTTCAGGGTCCTGCGGCGGAAAACGTTGTGGGTGAGCTCTGCCCGGCGGCGCGGGATCTGAAATTCATGGAAACCACCGTGGCCGATATCAACGGTGTCGAATGCCGCATCTCGCGTCTGGGCTATACCGGCGAGGACGGCTACGAGATCTCGATCCCCGAGGACAAGGCGATCGAGGTCAGCAAGGCGTTTCTGGCGCATGAGGATTGCGAAGCCGCCGGTCTGGGCGCGCGCGACAGCCTGCGGCTTGAGGCGGGCTTGTGCCTTTATGGCAATGACATCGACCAGAGCACCTCGCCGATCGAGGCCTCGCTGAGCTGGGCCATTCAAAAACGCCGCAAGGAAGAAGGCGGCTTTCCAGGCGCCGAACGGGTACAAAAGGAACTGGCCGAAGGCCCCGCCAAAAAGCTGGTTGGCATCAAGCCCGAAGGCCGCGCCCCGGCGCGTCAGGGCGTCGAGATCCAGTGTGCCGAGGGCAACACGATCGGCCAGATCACCTCGGGCGTGTTTGGCCCCACGGTCGGTGGACCGGTGGCGATGGGCTATGTGTCCAAGGGCCATGGCGAGCCGGGCGAGGTGGTGAACCTGATCATCCGGGGCAAGCCGCAGCCGGCGCAGATCGTGGCGCTGCCCTTCGTCAAACAGAATTACAAGCGTTGAAGTCAGGAGAGAGACAAGATGGCAACCTATTATTCCGAAGAGCATGAATGGCTGACCGTTGAGGGTGACACGGCCACGCTGGGCATTACCGCACACGCGGCCGAGCAACTGGGTGACGTGGTGTTCGTGGAACAGCAGGAAGCAGGTGACGAGTTCGAAAAAGGCGGCGAGATCGGCGTGATCGAATCCGTCAAGGCGGCCTCCGAGCTGTACGCGCCGGTCGATGGCGAGATTACCGAGGTGAACGAGGCGCTGGCCGACAACCCCGGCGCGCTGAACGAAGACCCCGAGGGTGAGGCCTGGATCTACAAGATCAAGATCGCGGACGCGTCGCAACTCGAAGATCTGATGGACGAGGCCGGCTACAAGGCCTTCATCGGCTGAGCCTCTGCGGGGGTCCGGATCTGGACCCCCACCCGTTCGGGCCGGAGCGGCCCGCATTCTATCGGAGGCTGCCGCAGTCTCCGCCAGACCTGACTTATTCATAGGAGCGCTGCAATGGCCTTCAAACTGACCGATTACGAAGCTTATGACTTTGCCAATCGCCGCCACATCGGGCCCAGCCCGACCGAGATGCGCGACATGTTGCAGGTGATCGGCTTCAAGACGCTGGACCAGCTGATCGACGCCACCGTCCCGCCCGCGATCCGGCAGAAGGAACCGCTGGACTGGGGTCCGGCGATGACGGAACGCGACGCGCTGTTCCACATGAAAGAGGTGGCGCGCAAGAACAAGGTTCTGACCTCGCTGATCGGTCAGGGATACTATGGCACCACCACGCCGGCGCCAATCCTGCGCAACATCCTGGAAAACCCGGCCTGGTACACCGCCTATACGCCCTATCAGCCCGAGATCAGCCAGGGCCGGCTTGAGGCGCTGTTGAACTTCCAGACCATGGTCAGCGACCTGACCGGGCTGGACGTGGCCAACGCATCCTTGCTGGACGAAGCCACAGCTGCGGCCGAAGCCATGGCGATGGCCAAGCGCGGTGGCCGGTCCAAGGCCAATAACGCGGCCTTCTTTGTCGACAAGAACTGCCATCCGCAGACCATCGCGGTGATCAAGACCCGGGCTGAGCCTCTGGGCATCGACGTGCAGGTCGCCGATCCGGATACGCTGGATGCGGGATCGGTCTTTGGCGCGATCTTCCAGTATCCCGGCACCCACGGCCATGTGCGCGACTTCACCAACGAGATTGCGGCGCTGCATGAACATAAAGCCATCGCGATTGTGGCTGCCGACATCCTGTCGCTGGCGCTGCTGAAATCTCCTGGTGAGATGGGCGCGGATATTGCCATCGGCTCGACCCAGCGCTTTGGCGTTCCGATGGGCTATGGCGGCCCGCACGCGGCCTATATGGCAACCACCGACAAGCTGAAGCGGTCCATGCCGGGTCGGATCATCGGCGTCAGCATCGACAGCCGCGGCAACAAGGCCTACCGCCTGGCGCTGCAGACCCGCGAGCAACACATTCGTCGCGAGAAAGCCAACTCGAACGTCTGCACCGCGCAGGCGCTGCTGGCCGTTATCGCCTCGATGTATGCGGTCTATCACGGCCCCGACGGCATCAAGGCCATCGCGCAATCGGTGCACCGCAAGACCTCGCGACTTGCCGCCGGTCTGGAAGAGGCGGGTTTTGCCGTCGAGCCAGAAGTGTTCTTCGACACCATCACCGTTGAGGTCGGTCACCTGCAGACTGTCGTGATGGAGGCCGCTGTGGCCCGCGGTGTGAACCTGCGCAAGGTTGGCGATACGAAAGTGGGCATCAGCCTGGACGAACAGACCCGCCCCGAGACCATCGAGGCCGTCTGGGGTGCCTTCGGCATCGACAAGAAGGATGACAGCAAGAAGAACCGCGCATATCGCCTGCCGGACTACGCGCTGCGCGAAAGCGAGTACCTGACCCACCCGATCTTCCATCAGAACCGGGCCGAGGCCGAGATCACCCGCTATATGCGTCGTCTGGCCGACCGCGACCTGGCGCTGGACCGCGCGATGATCCCGCTGGGGTCCTGCACCATGAAGCTGAACGCCACGATCGAGATGATCCCGGTCACCTGGCCCGAGTTCGGCAATCTGCACCCGTTCTGCCCCGAAGATCAGGCGCAGGGCTATCACGAGATGATTGCCGATCTGAACGACAAGCTGTGCCAGATCACCGGCTATGACGCGATCAGCCAGCAGCCCAACTCGGGCGCGCAGGGTGAATACGCAGGCCTGCTGACCATCCGCAACTACCACTTCGCCCGCGGCGAAGGGCATCGCAATGTCTGCCTGATCCCAACCTCGGCGCATGGCACCAACCCGGCCTCGGCCCAGATGGTGGGCTGGCAGGTTGTGCCGGTGCAGGCGGATGACAAGGGCAACATTGATCTGAATGACTTCCGCGCCAAGGCGGAAAAGCACTCCGATCATCTGGCCGCCTGTATGATCACCTATCCGTCCACCCATGGCGTGTTCGAGACCACCGTGCAGGAGGTCTGCCAGATCACCCATGACCACGGCGGTCAGGTCTATATCGACGGCGCCAACATGAACGCCATGGTGGGTCTGTCGCGTCCCGGTGACATTGGCGGCGATGTCAGCCACCTGAACCTGCACAAGACCTTCTGCATCCCGCATGGCGGCGGCGGCCCCGGCATGGGTCCGATCGGCGTCAAGGCGCACCTGACCGAGCATCTGCCCGGCCACCCGGAATACGGCACCGCCGTGGGTCCGGTCTCGGCGGCACCCTTTGGCTCTCCGTCGATCCTGCCGGTCAGCTGGGCCTATGTGCTGCTGATGGGCGGCGCGGGTCTGACCCAGGCCACGAAAGTGGCGATCCTGAACGCCAACTACATCGCGGCACGTCTGCAGGATGCCTACCCGATCCTCTACACGTCCGAGACGGGCCGTGTGGCGCATGAATGCATCCTCGACACCCGACCCCTGGACGAGGCGGCCCATGTCAGCGTCGACGACATCGCCAAGCGTCTGGTCGATTCAGGCTTCCACGCGCCGACCATGTCCTGGCCGGTGGCGGGCACCCTGATGGTGGAGCCCACGGAATCGGAACCCATGGCCGAGCTGGATCGCTTCTGCGACGCCATGCTGTCGATCCGGGCCGAGGCACAGGACATCATCGACGGCAAGATCGATGCGGAGAACAACCCGCTGAAAAACGCCCCCCACACGGTGCGCGACCTGGTCGGCGACTGGGACCGCCCCTACACCCGCGAACAGGCCTGCTTCCCCCCAGGCTCCATGGGCGTCGACAAATACTGGTCCCCCGTCAACCGCGTCGACAACGCATACGGAGACCGAAACCTCGTCTGCACATGCCCACCAATGTCAGAATACGAAGAAGCCGCCGAGTAAAAACGCG
>NZ_JBQFTP010000036.1:0-4350 GCF_056538705.1 Ruegeria sp. BF12
CTAATTGCGGTTGTGTGCTGCGGCGTAGTTTCAAGT
Organism: Ruegeria sp. BF12; assembly: GCF_056538705.1. Classification (NCBI taxonomy): domain Bacteria; kingdom Pseudomonadati; phylum Pseudomonadota; class Alphaproteobacteria; order Rhodobacterales; family Roseobacteraceae; genus Ruegeria; species Ruegeria sp. BF12. The sequence continues at coordinate 37 of NZ_JBQFTP010000036.1, forward strand.
GGTTTGATTGCGCACCGCCTTTGGTATCTGGCGGTGCTTTTTATCAGTTTATCGCGGCGTTGATGGGTGTTGTGATGAGGGACGGTACGATCTGGCTGACCGTTCTGCCCCATTTGGTGACGGGGTTTTCTGCGATGAAGATGATGTCGTTGGAGCGCAGTTCGAACTGAGCGGCGAGTGTGAGGTGCGCGGCGTTTTTGGTGTCGAGGTGCCATGCCGTGACGGCGCCGAGTTCGCGGGGGTCCTGTGCGGCGCGCAGGACGTAGACCTCGGAGGCGTCGCCGGTTTCCTTGGCGACACCGCCTCCGGTGTCAAAGAGCGCGTCGGCCAGGGTGGCTTTGTGGTTGAACGGCAAGGGATAGCGACCCTGGGTACGGACCTCGCCGGACAGGTAGACATAGTCGCGGTCGACGGCATCCAGCTCGATGGACTGGAGGAAATTGCTGCGGCGTTCGTCCAGGTCGGCGCGGCGCAGATTGACCGCGATGTTCAGTTCCTGCAGGGCGGTCTGGCGGCCCTCGAGCACGGTCTCGCGCAGCGCGATCTGCTGGGCAAAGTAGCGCTCGGCGCGGTCCAGATCATAGTCGGTATCGACAAAGACCGAGTCATTGGCGATCAGGTTGAGGTTCTGCAGCGCAGTGCGCGAATAAAGGTCTTCCAGCGGAATCTGATAGACCTGCCCGTCGCGGTAGATGCGTACCGAGGAATTGTCGATGTCGCTGACCGAGACGGACCCGGCGGCCGACAGCGCCTCGCCCAGGGTCAGTTGGGTCAGGGTGATCGGCTGCACGCCGGGCAGGCCGACGGCCCCGCCGACCGAGACGCGGCGCGAGTTGAACTCGGCAATCTCCAGGCTGAAGGTCGGGTCGATCTGGTTTTCCACCAGGCGTTGGAACAGTAGCGCCTCGGCCTCGTCCACGGTCAGGCCGACCAGCCGGACACGGCCGACATCGGGGATGTTGATCGAGCCGTCATCCTGCACGGTATAGCCGTTGCGGCTGTTCTGCGCGGCCAGCAGGCCCGACAGCTCTCCGGCGGTGCCTTGGGTCGAGGGGGTCGACAGAACCAGCACGTCGCCGATGCCGATGGTATAGGGGCCGGGGTTGACCTGGGGCGGCGGGTCCAGCTGCAGCCCGGCGCGCGATCCGTCCTGGGTCGAGGGCGCCTCGGGCAGCGGGCCGGTGCCGCGCAGGCTGGTGCTGGAGCCCGAGCCGGCCGACAGGCCGAACACCGATGGCAGGGTCTTGGGGGCGTAGGGCGAGCGGTTGGCCACCAGCACCGTTTCCGGTGTCACCGGTACAACGCGCACCTTGCCCGCGTCCGAGACGCCCGCAGTCACCGAGGAGCTGCGGTAGATCGTCGAGCATCCGGCGATCAGGCCGGTCAGGGCCAGCGCGCTGAAGAAAAGTGGGATATGGCGCACGGTACGTCCTCCACGGGTCAGAAACTTAACTGTCATCGGGCACCACCTTTATGAACATGTTGCCCAGAAACGGCCCGGTCCATTGCGAGGACTGGACGATACGGCCGGTGCTTTTGCGCACCCAGTAAACGTTGGTGAAACGATCCGCCACCCCATAGCAGTCCTCTTGCCATTTTGCCGTGGCGACGGGTGTGCCGCGCAGCACAACGGTGTCAGAGCCCGCTTGGGTGATCAGGCATTTATAAGCGCGCAGGTTGACCTCGTCATCGCCATTGAGAAAGCTGTGGAACCGTTCGACCTGACCGCTGCCACCGCCCAGGACCAGATCGGCGCTCTGGCGGATATCCGATCCGCTCAGACCGCCGCCAAAGCCCAGGGCCGAGGTCAGCATGCCCTGCTCCAGCGTGATGGTTGCACCATCCGCAGTCAGCCAGGTCTGCACCCCGGCGCGCTCGGTCTCCAGCAGCATGACGCCGGCCAGATCGCGGGTCGGGAAGCCAACCTCGAGCCGGGGCGGGATCGGGCGGCGCGCGGCCAGCGCTTCGGCGCGCGGGTTGAACCGGGGCGCGTTGGGAAACAGCGTTCCTTTGAGCAGCTCGACATCGTCCTGCGCTTCACCGCAGGAGATCAGCGCCAGGGTCAGCAGGGCGGTGCGCAAAACCTTCATCGCCAGAACCTCCCCCAGCCGCGGGACAGGTCCTGCGTGCGCGCCTCGCGGGTCACGCCGTAAAGCCGGTTGCGCACATTCAGCCGCGCGCCGCCATCGCGCAGGACGGGTCGGATGGTCTGCGCGAGCTTGTTGCGCGACGGGCGTCCGGTCAGCCACGAAACGGGGATTTCCAACCGGACGCCCTTGTCGAACGAGCCTTCGCCGAATTCCTCGGAGCTGACATTGGTCAGGGTAAAGAACGCGCCCACCTTGAAGCCGTTGTTGAACTCGCGATCCAGCGTGAAGGTGGCCCCATAGTCACCGGCCAGGTAACGCCCGACATCGACCTGCGCGTGATACTCGCCCGGTAGGTCGTAATAGGCCGAAACATGCCCGGTGAAGACGTTGTAATCCTGAAAGCCGAACAGCACGTCAAAGTCACGCTGGGCCACATAGTTGGCCTCGGCCCCAAGGGCCAGGCGGCTGTTGGTGGGATACCACAACAGTTCGGCCGAAAGCCCGCCGAACATGGTCTCGAGGTAGCCCAGCGTGGTGCGGGCATAGAGGTTCTCGCCGGGGCGCCACATATACTCGGCGGTCATATGCTCGATCCGCAGGTTGGATTCGCGCGCATAGATCGCCCAATCCGAACGCACATGCGGCAAGGTCGAGTCCGAGACACGGGTGCTGTCATCCAGCGTGCTGAGGATCGGCAGGCGCAGGCCGGTCGAGAAGGTCAGGCCCGGCGACAGGGTGTAATCCAGCTCCAGCGCCGCGCCCAGCTCGTATCGCAGCGGGTCGTCGGGATCAAAGAACGAGAAGTTCAGATAGGGGCCGAACCGGTACGAGAAATGCGGGAAAGCATCACTCAGGGTCCCCCCCTGCACCAGCGGCAGCGTGTCCGAGACCTCGGCCCGGGCAAAGCTGCGCCAGGCATTGTCGGGGTCATGCTCCAGCTCGTAAAGGTCATCGCGGTTGACGCGCACCGCGCTGAGCGGCACGCCGTTCGACATCAGCGCGATGTCGAAATGCTCGCTCTGGGGCGGCTGTTCATTGGCCAGCACGCGGGCGGTCCGGCCAAGGGCCTGGGCAGCCTGGTTATAGCGGTTGTTCTCAACCCCGATGCGGACCGTGTCGCCGGTCTCGGACAGGTAGACCAGCCGCAGCCCTTCCTGGTTCAGCGCAGATTGCATCCGCGCCCGGATGTCGCCCGAGGTCCGCCCGGCCGTTGCGGCAGCGACCTGCGCCTCGGGCTGCAGCGGCGGCGGGGCGGCGCCCTGACCGCCCGGCGTCACCGCTTTGCGCGGATCGACGAAATAGCTGTAGGTCAGCCCCAGCGTGGTGCCGTAAAGGTAAGATGTGGTCAGCTGTGATCCGTTTTTGAACCGGTACTGGACCCCGACATTGATCGGCGATTTGACCCGCAAACTGTCTGCGACGGCTTCCTCCGTATACAGATCGGGGGAATACTCGGCCAGAAAGGTCAGCCGGTCGTCAAATTGCCAGCTGACACCGCCAAACAGGGCCGCGTCGCCGCGAAACCAGTTGCCGAACTCCAGCTCTCCCCCCTGACCGTTCGAGTTCGAGCGCGGGCGGGTATCGAACCGGCTGCCAAATATGCCCAGCGGGTTCGAAAACGCGCCCCGTCCGGCCATGCGCCCCCAACCGATACCGCCAGTCAGCTTAACCCGGTCACGAAACGTCTTTGTGGCCACGAAATATTCCGCAGCATAAATGCCCGTACCACCAAAATCGCGCAGCCCCATCACAATGGCCGGACCGTTCCTGCTTTCTTCACGCAACCGGAAGTGGACATCAAAACTGCGGTCGTAATTTGTCAGGTCGGAATCGGAAAACCTGTCAATAACGGCGTAGCGGAAACTGCCATTCACCCAGGGCAGCAACTGAAACGTCATCGTCGCCCGGCCGCTGTTCCGAAGCCCCGCCGCGGTGAACACCAACGCGCCGTCATCGAACATCTCGGCAGTCGGAACCTCAAGAAGGCCGGGCGTGCCATAGGTGGACACAGATTGCGCCTGCGCCATGCCCGGCGCAACCGCGCACACCAAAGCCAACAGGCTTCTCCGCCTCAATGTCACCGCTCGAACCTTCACGCCATTATCGATTTTTGCCGCCTGACTAACGACTTTCCAGGACCCAGTCCCGAACCAATCCAAACAAAATCACCTTTCTTCAATCCTTGTGACCATTCTGCACAAGCAAAAAAAACAAGAAGCGGTAA
>NZ_JBQFTP010000037.1:0-4308 GCF_056538705.1 Ruegeria sp. BF12
ACGCCGACTGGTTTCGAGAAGCGTTAAAAGACAAAGGGATACGCGCCAGCATCCCCGGCCGTAAGCAACGCAAGACCCCGGTCAAGTACGATAAGCGTAGGTACAAACGCCGCAACCGCATCGAAATCATGTTTGGCAGGCTCAAAGTTTGGAGGCGTGTGGCAACCCGCTATGACCGTTGTCCAAAGGTCTTCCTTTCTGCCATCGCTCTGGCGGCAACTGTCGTCTACTGGTTATGAATCTTGACCCCAACAAGCTGGCGCGAATGGATTGGGGTATCTTGAGACACAAAACGGCGTTCGACGCCCCGAGAGGTGAGGTTGCTATCGGCGTCTAATATGCCTAGGGTCAGGATTCATAACCAATAGATGACGGTTGCTGCGAGCGCGATGGCAGAAAGGAATACTTTGGGACAGCGGTCATAGCGGGTTGCGACGCGTCTCCAGTCCTTGAGTCTGCCGAACATGATTTCGATACGGTTGCGGCGTTTGTACCTACGCTTATCGTACTTGACCGGGGTCTTGCGTTGCTTACGGCCGGGGATGCTGGCGCGTATCGCTTTGTCTTTCATGGCATCTCGGAACCAGTCGGCGTCATGGCCACGATCCCCAAGCAGCCAGTCAGCCTTTAGCAAGCTGCTGAGCAACGCCCGAGCGCCGATCTAGTCGCTTACTTGCCCAGCGGTGCGATGCGTGGCAAGCGAGCCATTGGTGGCGGACGGCGACAGATTAGACACGTCGTGTTCCAAGCCGCTCTCGTCGCAAGCCACCAAAATCCGGTACTCAAGATCTTCGCAGATAGTTTGCGGGACGCAGGAAAGCCACACAAGGTCATCGTCACAGCAGTCGCTAGAAAGCTCGTCACAATCGTGAACGCACTCCTCAAATCTCAGCAAAACTGGTCGACTCAGACCGCCTGAGAAATACGGTTGCTAGACGTTCCCTTTGATATTGTTTGCAAAGCGCGGTCGGGTAAAAATGAAGTTTTCAAGTTCGATATTGCCCAAGCCTACGCGAAAGAGGGGGACAAACGTGTTGGACGTCTCGACCAAGATGAGCGTGTTTTGATCCGACATCGGGGGCAAAGCATCTTTAATTAGTGCAACATCAGCGAGGGTCAGTTTTTCGGTAAATCCACCGCGATTTGCAGACCATTCCACCGAGTGGCTGTTGGTGTCTTCATGGTATTTAACTAGCGAAACTCGGATTTTCAGATCGGCCTGATTGACCACCATCAATCTGAACATTTCTTCCATCGAGTCGATATAGGCGTCGTTAATTACCCGGACTTCGCGAGAAATCACGTCACCAATTGTGTGCGCTGCTTTGATGTTCGAGGCACTCTGCCTGTAGGCCTCGAAATACGTATATCCCGCCATGATCGTCCAAAAAAGCATTGGAGTAATGAGGACGGCCTCGAGGGATACTGAGCCGTCTTCCCCTGCTCGGAAGTGTTTCGGGCGGCGTGTTAGAAGTCGCTTGATCATGATACTAACTTGGCTCCTGCACGAAGACAGTTGTAGCGGTAAGGGCGTACTGGCCCTCTTCGTTGACCAGTGCTTTCGCCATTGCGGACGTTGGAAAAAGGGGGTTGATCTTGGCGCAGGCCCGCAGAACCATCAACTCGTTCTCAAGGCCGTTGTGGAAGGTCCGCACCGGGCGTACCACTTCGGAGAGATCAGTGCAGTCAGGGACAGTTGGCACCGTTATGGCGTCAAAAGGATCCTGGCGGATCATTTCCAACTGCACGCTGGTTTCGCAATTGCTGATAAAACTGGCGCGGCTGCAAATGAGAGCCTTGATGTCGTCGTGTTGTGGATCGATGCCGGTGTTCAGTCGTATGTCGCGTACTGTCAGGTCGACGGCACGCTCTAGCTGCGCGTGTTGCAGTGTTACTAAACCAAGCTCTAACCCCGAAAGAACCAAAAAAAAGATGGCGGGGAATACGATAGCGAACTCGACGGTCACATTTCCGTCTTCTTGGCGGCGGAGCTTATCCAGAGCGGAAATCATTCTACGCATCATTGTGTCAACCTCAACATACGGACAGAGGACGCGATCGATGTGAAGGCATCTGTGAGGTCAGGGGCCGACGCATCATAATAGTGACTGGCGGAACTTGCACAATTTTCCAGTACCTTTTGGCCATTCGCCGGAGCGTTGACGCTGACACTAAATACAATCACCCCCTGATCCTTGGCGGCCTTGCATACGTGTTTGGTGCGCTGGTCCTTAGCGACCGCGTTTTTCTTGCTGAACGCACTGGCTTCCCATTGGCCATAGGCACTTGGTGACTGGGTGAAGATGTTGTTTTCAATGTGTTCCAACGACACAAGGTTCAGCAGTTCAACGTAGGACAATTGTACTGCTGTGCCGGGTTCGTCTTCATTCACGCATTCTGTTTTACTGCCTTTGGTTGTGCACCGAGAATTTCCTTCGCCGTAGGCGTGATCTTGCCAGCTATTATCGTGCGGCCACCAGAACATAGGGGAGCCATTCGACTGAAAGACCGAGAAGCGATCCGCGTCCTCGTTGTACCATATATCCGACATGGTGGTGCGCATCGACGGATTGAGCATGTGCTGGTCAGTATTGTCTCCGTCGGAAACGAGAATCAGAACCTTTAGGACGTTGCTGTTGTAAGGTAGAGGGCGGTCGTCGAATGTTTCCGGTACGATACCGTCACCACCTTTGGCTACGGGGGTGGCAAGTTTCTCGATGACCGGCTGTGTACCGGGATCCAGCAGGATAAGGCCCCAATTCGCGCCATTGTCCAGGCCCGAGTCCTCGTCAACAATCGGATTGGCGAGCTTAGTGAGGCCGTCGACGTAGTTATGAAGCACTGTTTCATTGTTTTGGAACGGCAGGATCGCCGATCCGGGGCGGATTGGGCAGACAGGATGCTGAATCGGCTCTTTTGTCTCGGTGTAAGGGTCGAAATGAGCCGTTTGTTCCAGCACTCTGGTCAGAGAAAGCTCAGGCTGGCTAAATTCGTTGTCGATAAAGTTGACACAGTGTGAGTGGTGGTGAAAGCGGTCGAGATTGTAGTATTTCAGCAAATCCGCACCAGCGTTCACCTGGCTGGAATAAGGGATCAGTGAGAATGAAACCTCGTTGCTCCAAGTCCCGTTTTTTGTTCCAATCTTTGTAATGATGCTTTTCGTAGCAGCTTGCAGTGCTGGCAGGTCAATCGAGGTCGAGACGTCCGTGACAATTGAGATTTCGGCCAAGCCGACGCTTTCTTCGGCAGTGCTTGCCGCAGGGGCGCTCAGTGTATCAACGCCGGAAAGATGCATGAATTGGGTCGGGAATTCGGAAATGGCTGTCGCCGACACCTCACGATAACCAGCGCTGTTGACCACATCGATGCGGGTCACATGTTCCAGAAGGCCCGCCTTTTCCAAGTACGAACGAACGATGGATTTGGGTTCTGCCTTTTGATCAAGGTCTGCCGCAGCCAGAACAGCCCGGTCCAACGTGTACTGCAAGTCCGAACGTTCCTTTTCAAAGCGCATGTAATCTATGCCGATGCCCACAAAGGCGACGATGCACAAAAACATAAAGAGGCCGAAAATGGTAAGAGCACCACTCTCGTCACGGGCAAAATGTCGAGCATCTTTCTGCGCAGGAATTGAAGGGGAAGCGCAAGTGCTTACTGATCTCTTGAAATCCATGGGCATGAGTTATCCTCTCTTGGCCGAGGGAACCGGCCACAGGAATGTTCTTAGGGAATAAACACCTACAAACGCAGGAAGTGCGATTTCGGAACCTCTTAACCGTAACAAATTTCGGCAACTTTCTGACCCGTAAAAAAGGCCAGCGGCGAGTTGCAACCTTCACCAAAAAGCGTGTGGTTCAAAAATGGTCAAAATGTGGCAGCTCTCCGGTTATTTGGGGTGGTTATTTTTTACCGAAAATAATAATGAATTAATTTTCGGTTAAAGTATGCAAATGGTGGCTTTAAAACCATTGATTATTAAATAATCATCTGCTCTCGGCAGGCAAAGGAGAGAGCTGAGACCGCCGTTAATCAAAGCTAAAATCATGATAGGTAAATCGAAAAATGGCTTTATAAAACCTAAATAGAAAGAAATATTGGATTTGCTCGCCCAATATTGCAGCACTTTCTTTTACTTACCATTATTCCTTATTAGCGTCGTGACCCATTGGTTTCCGTTTTGCGGCGTGATTCACGGTTCAAAAACGAGCGGTGAACATGTCTGATCTCTTCTGGCTTGCGGATGCGCAAATGGCGCGTCTGGAGCCCTTCTTCCCGAAGCCCCACGGCAAGCCGCGCGTCGATGACAGG
>NZ_JBQFTP010000038.1:0-4249 GCF_056538705.1 Ruegeria sp. BF12
AGTCAGCCAGAAAAGGTCGCTCATATCACCGCTCCGGTTTTCGAGCCGTGAATCACGCAGCGCTTTGAAAATCAATGCATCCTGACCCTAGACAATCCTAGCAATTCAAAACAAAAAGGCCGCCCCTTGCCGGGCGGCCAAATTATCCGCAGATGTGCCGCCCGAGCCCAGGCCTTGGAATTTCCGGGGCAGTCGCCAAACGGCACCAGCTATTTCACAACGACCCGGCCATTCGTCAACCACGGGTCTTCGACCTTCATGCCCTGATAGATTGCGTGCAAGAAGACGTGGGCAAGAACAGGGTCGTTCGAAAACGGCGAGAAGTGCAGGTTTCCTTCTTTCACACTGTCCTCGGCCTGATAGATGACGACATCATCTTTTATCGTCGACAGTACTTTCAGATCCGCGAGTGTCTCGGGGTCGACCGCTGTTGGATCGTCGGACAGGATTACGAAGTCCGCAACTTTGCCGACTTCGATGGACCCTTTGTCATTCTCTTCAAAATGCTGCCATGCCGGCCAAATCGTCATCGCTTTCAGCGCAGTCATGACGTCGACCCGCTGATGCGGCCCAAGAATGTCGCCCGACCGGGTTCTGCGCGTCACCGTCGCGGCAAGGACGCGCATACTATTGGGCAGTGCGACCGGCGCATCGTGATGCGTACCGAACATCATGTCCCTTTGACGAAGCCATCCTGAGGGTGAGATGTTCTCGGCATTCAACGGGCCAACTGTGTGATCGCGATGCCAATCACCCCAATAAAAGGTATGCATGGGAAAAATGGACGGGAACACTCCTAGCCGTTTAAAGCTGGCGACCTGATCCTCTCGCAGGAATTGACCATGGATCAGAACGGGCCGGTTGCCGGGGTCGCCGTATTTCATCTGGGCAACCTCAAGGGCGGCGATCAGCATGTCCGACGCACCCTCTCCGTTAGAGTGCACAAGGATCTGGATACCGTTCTCGTAACACCAGTTCACGGCATCCTGGAGCTGATCCATCGTAATCGCCGCATAGCCCGCGTACCCCGCCGGATAGGTGCCAACCGGATCGTAATACGGGCGATCTCTGAGTGCGGTAAATCCTTGCGGCGACCCGTCAATGGTCAACTTGCAGCCGCCAACCCGAACGCGGTCCTGATAGGCGCGCGAGACATTGTCGCCAATGAAATCCCGCGACTCAAGAACATCTGGGAAAGCAACGACATCAATTGGAAGACCACCCTCTGCGCCCACTTTTTTCAGGGCCTGAACGATCTCACCTGACGACCGCCCCTCTTGCCCGGTCGTATACCCGAACTTGGCCCACAAATTGCTGCCAGCGCGGGCAAAGGCGATCATCCCCTCTTCACCCAAATCGCCTAGCAAGGGCACCAGCACTGCAAAGAAAGCGTATTCCTCCAACACGCCATTGGGTTCTCCGTTCTCGTCGCGCTGAATGACCCCGCCCGGAGGTGCCTCGGAACTTGCGGTGATACCTGCGATTTCCAGTGCTTTCGAGTTCGCCACACCCAAATGGCCGGACTGATGAATGATAACGACGGGCAGGTCAGCAGAGACAGCATCCAACTCTTGCCGGGTCGGGTGCCGCAGTTCTTTAAATTGTGCGTTGTCATAGCCGAACCCGATGATCATTTTCACTTTGTCGACGGCCTCAGAGTTCTCTTTTGCCCAATCCGAAAGCGTTGCTTGCAAACTGGCGATGTCGCGAACATCCCCATCCGGCGGCGCGAGCATATTGGCCGAAAGCGCTTGCAATCCGCCCATCACCACATGCCCGTGGCTGTCTACAAATCCCGGTAGCATCGCACGCCCGTCCAGATCGAAGGCCTCTGTTTCCTCACCGCGAAGGCCCGAGACATCGTCCACAGAGCCGACCGCCAGAATACGACCGTCCTTGACCGCGACGGCCTCGGCCGTCGGGCGCTCATCATTGATCGTCAGGATCGGACCACCAGAGTAGATCGTGTCCGCAACCTGTTGAGAAAAGGCAGCACTGCCCGAGAAAACAACAAATGTGGAAACAACAAGTGAAAGCGATGAAAAGTTCATCTTGCGACCTCATTTCTGCTGAAAATCTCTTTTCGACAAACCTAACATCAAATTCAACTTTGTCTGGAAAAAAGGGCTGGCCCTTCGGATATGACCTTCATCTGATCATTATTGGGGGACTACATCGATGACTAATACATCTGCATGCCAGCGCTCTTGGGGCATTTTCAGGTAGCGTAAAACGAAGACAGTGCGCCAGCTCGCACGCCTCAGCAAACTGGCCGACGTTCCTGAAAGTGGCAATTTCTCCCAGTCGCTATATCCTAACATTCCGATGATTTGTTGCGAGGGGACGTCTATGGACAGGTTTGTTGTTTCAGTAATTGCTGCTTTGGCCGCTGCTTCTCAAGCAGACGCGCAGTCCAACCGTAGCAATCCAACTGCAGATTACGCTTTGATAAATGGCACAATTTACACGATGGATGCGAACGGGACCATTGCCGAGGCCCTCGGAATTGAAGGTGACGAGATCGTCTATGTCGGTGATGCAGCAGGCCTTAAAGATGTCATTGGAATCGGGACAGAGGTCATCGACCTCAAAGGTCGAATGACCCTTCCCGGGTTTGTAGATGGGCATATTCATGCGGCGGCCGGCGGGTTGATAATGCTCGGGGTCGATTTGCAGACCGATGACAAGGACGAACTTTTTGCCCGCATCTGGAAAGAAGTCGAAACTAACAAGGACGACATAATCCTAGGCTATGGTGTTCGGTTCAATCCGTGGACAGACGGCAACCCGACAGCCGCCATGCTGGATGAAATCGAGTCTGACCGACCAGTTTACTTATGGGCCATCGATGGTCACGCGGCTTGGGTAAACTCCAAAGCACTGGAACTGGCGGGTATCGACAAGGACACCCCGGACACCTTGCCCGGGTTTTCATTCTTTGAACGAGACACTGACGGAAACCCAACGGGTTGGGTTATAGAAGTGCCCGCGCAAATGCAGGTTCTGACTTCTTTGGTCGACGTGAAACCGGAGTTTCTGGCCGATGGCGTTTCAAACTGGTTGCAGCGTTTCGCAGCGGCCGGGATCACCGCCGTGCATGACCATGGCATTCAGGGCATGAGCCAAGAAGAAGGCTTTCAGATGATGGCCGATTTTGAAAAGAACGGGGAATTGCCGATCCGTTTTATCGGCTCATACTATTGGAATGATGGGACAATCGATCCCCTGCCCGGCACTCAGAACCTTAGCGAGAGATTTGATTCCGAATTGGTCAAGGCAAGCTATCTGAAGATCAATATCGATGGCGGCGACGACAAATGGAATGCGCTCTATGTGGATCCGTATTCTGATAAACCCGAACTTGTGGTCGACCCGATTATTCCGATCAGGCTGGTCAAGGATGCCGTCATCCGCGCTGACGCGGCTGGTTTGAATGTTACGTGCCATTGCTTCGGAGATCTGGCGGTAAGAACCCTTTTGGACGCCATCGAGGCCGCAATCGAGGCAAACCCCGAACGTGAGCGTGCGCATAAGATAACACACGGCACGTTGATCCATCCCGACGATTACGCTCGGTTCGGAGAGTTGGGCGTCATTTATGACACGACCGGCGCGTGGATGACATTGGACCCGCTCATGCAATCCATTGCTACTTCCAGACTGGGTGAAGAGCGTGTTCAGGCGATGTTCCCGGTGAACAGAGTCGCGGCCGAGGGTGGCGTATTCTCATTTGGCTCGGACTGGCCTGTGTCCGGTTATGTATCCGAATATCGTCCACTTGCAGCCATTGAGGCGGGTGTCACACGCCAGTTGCCCAACCGCAGAGATGTTCCTCCACTCGGGGGAGAGGAAGCTAGAATACCTCTGCAACTGGCTCTTGAGGCGCATACGATCAATGCCGCAAAAGGTATGGGAATGGACGGTGAAATCGGCAGTCTCGAAGTCGGCAAAAAAGCTGACATCGTAGTGTTGGGTGAAAACCTGTTCGAAGTCGAACCGGAAGCAATCTCAGACGTCGACGTTGTTTACACGATAATGGGCGGTAATCTGACTTACGAGAAATTGGACTGAGTCAGACACCTTCCGAAACTTCTGACCATTACCAACGAAAAAAGGGCGCCCGTTTGAGCGCCCTTTCTTAGGTTATTCGCAGCGCGAATTACTCGATGATTTTCGAGACGACGCCGGCGCCGACGGTGCGGCCGCCTTCGCGGATGGCGAAACGCAGGCCGTCTTCCATCGCGATCGG
>NZ_JBQFTP010000039.1:0-2947 GCF_056538705.1 Ruegeria sp. BF12
GGAACTCCGGTGGCAACGGGAACTCCGGTGGCAACGGGAACTCCGGTGGCAACGGGAACTCCGGTGGCAACGGGAACTCCGGTGGCAACGGAAACGCGAGCGGCAACGGGAACGGAAACTCTGGTGGCAACGGGAACGGAAATGGCCAGGATAACAGGTAAGAAAAATTGTTTTTCACACCCCAAACAATTTGATTATGATAATTTGATATGAGAGTACTGCTGGCAGAAGACGAGCCACACCTGTGCAACCAGATCAAGTGGCTTCTTGTTGCCGAAGGCCGGGTGGTAGATGTGGTCCACAACGGCACTGAGGCATTACATTTAGGGGCCACTGAGCCCTACGACGTGATAATCTTGGACATCGGACTGCCAGAACGCGACGGGATTTCCGTTCTGCGAGAATGGCGATCCGCAGGCATATCGACGCCGGTGCTTATCTTGACAGCTCGTGACGGTTGGAGCGAACGGGTAGATGGCCTGGATGCTGGCGCCGATGACTACATGGTCAAACCATTTCACTTGCCAGAGCTTGCCGCCCGTGTGCGCGCCATACTTCGTCGCCAAAGCGGTCAGCTAAACCCAATCATCGAGATTGGCAGCGTTACCCTCGACACACGGACTGGTCGCGTTTCGCTTGACGGTGTACCCGTTAACCTGACAGCCCAGGAAATTGCTGTTCTTTCTTACCTTGCCCACAACGCTGGTCGTATGGTGTCGCGGACAGAGCTTTCCGAGCACATATATGAGTATGACGGAGATCGGGACTCGAACACGATTGCCGTATTTATCAACCGGCTGCGAAAAAAGCTGGGCCCCAATGTGATTACCACGGTGAGAGGGCGCGGTTATAGGATCGATGCAATCTAATGTTGTCGCTACGCCAACGGGCCTTGTTGGGCGGCATTGCTTCCGGGGCCGTTTCCGTAGCTATCGGAACTATCGCGGTCTTCTCGATCATAGACTCAAGGATTTCGGCGCAGTTCGACAATACACTTGATGACCGTCATACTCAGGTCGTTGTCGCGCTAAGTATTACAACTGAGAATCCCGGCGCCCTGAGCGATTTCCTACATGACCCGGCTTATGGTGTGCCGTTTTCAGGGCGGTACTGGCAGGTCACCAGCGGCAATGGCGAGATTATTACGTCCGCCTCTATGTTTGACGAAACGATAGCCGAACCAAACAGTTCATCGGTTGGAACCACGATCTGGAATACACCCGGACCAGACAATGAATTGGTTCGCAGCGCCTATCAGATGATCACTTACGATGACGGGACGGTTTGGGGAGTCAGTGTTGCAGAAAGCCAACTCCAACTAGTCAGCGAACGGCGTTCCGCGCAAAAAAGCCTGCTGCCCGTTTTCGCACTGGTTGGGGTCATTGGCGTCGCGAGTTCGCTGCTGTTGATGTCGGCTATCATGGGACCGCTGCGCAAATTACGGGAGGATGTCGCGCAACGCTGGGACACCGATGAGGACCTTAAGCCAACAGAATACCCCGAGGAGGTGTCACCTTTGGTCGAAGATCTGAACCAGTTGTTGCTCCGTAACCGGGACATTGTTTCCGGCTCTCGAAGGCAGGCGGCTGACTTGGCTCACTCGCTCAAAACACCAGCCTCAATCTTGCGAAACGAATTGAGGAGCTTGTCGCAAAACGGTGCCTCAACAGGGGTGGCGCAAGAAGCCCTCGACAGAATCGAGGCGCAACTGAGCCGCTCGCTGGCGCGTATGAGGGCCTCAAACACGGCAGAACTGACCCATTCGCGAACCGATTTATCCCATTCGGTCAACAGATTAGCCAAGCTGTTCGCTATCGTTGCCGAGCGCGAAGGCAAAGAATTCGTTGTCGAATGCGACGAAGCTATTTGGGTTCGGATGGACGCGCAGGACATTGAAGAGGTCATCGGCAATCTTCTGGATAATGCGTTTAAATGGAGCACACGAACCGTGGCCCTTTCAGTCCAAAAAAAGGGCGATACCATCGAATTGCGTGTCAAAGATGACGGTCCGGGGATTCCGGAAAAGGAACAAAGAGAAGCGCTGCGCTCAGGCGGGCGCTTGGATACGTCTGTCGCCGGGACAGGGTTAGGTCTGGCAATAGCAGTGGATCTCTTAAACGCATACGGCGCGAAACTCATTCTTGGGACATCCGAACAACTGGGTGGGTTAGAAAGCCTCGTCGTTCTTTCTTCGGGACGAGAACCTCGCGCTTAGATTGAACTTTTTCCCAGCTACGCCCGTACGCAATTTGCGCCCTTTGGCACCGAGATCTACAAAGACGCCGAGGCTCTGGTTCATACCCTAAGTAACGCAAAGAAATAGGCTACAGGATGACCATCGAAAGCCGCCGTTAACGGACGCTCATGAATATTCACCGTCCCGACCACAACCCGCGTTCGGTGCATTCCAAGATCTCCGCCGCGCAGGCCACCGGCCCCGAGAACCGACTAACGAAAATCACACTGACGACCGCAGCATTGTAAAGGACGCGACCACCACAGGAAAAATCAGACCATAAGCGACAAGATACCCGTCTGCGTGAAAATGATCCAAATTTTAGCAATCTGCAGCAGGACGCGGTACCCGATCATTCGGGCCGAAAAAGGGTCAATTGACCACACACTGGGGCACTGGTGCTAGGGTCAGGACTGATCGCCAATAGATGACGAGAGCTGCGAGGGCGATTGCTAAGAGGAAGACCTTCGGGCACCTGTCATACCGGGTTGCCACGCGGCGCCAATCCTTGAGCCTGCGAAACATGATCTCGATCCGGTTGCGGCGTTTGTATCGGCGCTTGTCGTGCTTCACCGTTGTCTTGCGTTGCTTCCGGCCGGGGATACAAGCGCGTATCCCTTTGTCTTGTAACGCTTCTCGGAACCAATCGGCATCGTATCCGCGAGCTCCGAGTAGCCAATCGACATTCGGTATGCCGCTGAACAGAGCCCG
>NZ_JBQFTP010000040.1:0-2598 GCF_056538705.1 Ruegeria sp. BF12
TTACATGCCCGGCTTTGGGAACGATTTTGAGACCGAGGCATTGCCGGGTGCGTTGCCGCGGGGGATGAACAGCCCGCAGCGGTGCAATTACGGTCTTTATGGCGAACAGCTGAGCGGCACGGCCTTTACCGCGAACCCGCCGGAACGGACGTGGTGTTATCGCATCCGCCCGTCGGTCAAGCATTCGCACCGCTACGAAAAGATCGACCTGCCCCACTGGAAATCCGCCCCTTGCGTTGATCCTGATGTGATCAGCCTTGGCCAGTACCGCT
Organism: Ruegeria sp. BF12; assembly: GCF_056538705.1. NCBI lineage: Bacteria > Pseudomonadati > Pseudomonadota > Alphaproteobacteria > Rhodobacterales > Roseobacteraceae > Ruegeria > Ruegeria sp. BF12. The sequence continues at coordinate 273 of NZ_JBQFTP010000040.1, forward strand.
GGGACGCGGTTCCCCATTCCGATGAGGGCCTGACCTGGCTGACCGGTATGCGCACGATGACCACCGCAGGCGACGTGAACACGCAGGTCGGCATGGCCAGCCATATCTATCTGGTCACGGAATCCATGGTGGATGACTATTTCTTCTCGGCCGATTCCGAGCTGCTGGTGGTTCCGCAGGAAGGCCGCCTGCGTTTTGCGACCGAGTTGGGGATCATTGACCTTGAGCCCAAAGAGATCGCCATCATCCCGCGCGGCCTGGTCTACCGTGTCGAAGTGCTGGAAGGCCCTTGCCGGGGTTTTGTTTGCGAGAATTACGGCCAGAAGTTCGAACTGCCGGGCCGCGGCCCCATCGGCGCGAACTGCATGGCCAACCCGCGTGACTTCAAGGCTCCCGTGGCCGCATTCGAGGATCGCGAGGTGCCCTCGACCGTGACCGTCAAATGGTGCGGGCAGTTCCATACCACGAAGATCGGCCAAAGCCCGCTGGACGTTGTGGCCTGGCACGGAAACTATGCGCCCTACAAATATGACCTGCGCACCTACTGCCCGGTTGGCGCGATCCTGTTCGACCACCCCGATCCGTCTATCTTTACCGTGCTCACCGCGCCCTCGGGCCACCCGGGCACTGCCAATATCGACTTCGTTTTGTTCCGCGAACGCTGGATGGTGATGGAAGACACATTCCGCCCGCCCTGGTACCACAAGAACATCATGTCCGAGCTGATGGGCAACATTTATGGCCAATATGACGCCAAACCTCAGGGCTTCGTTCCGGGTGGCATGAGCCTGCACAACATGATGCTGCCGCACGGGCCGGACAAGGAAGCCTTTGAAAAAGCGTCAAATGCGAACCTTGGGCCGGACAAGCTGGACAACACCATGTCCTTCATGTTCGAAACCCGCTTCCCTCAACACCTGACAGCATTCGCGGCCAACGAAGCCCCGCTGCAGGACGATTACATCGATTGCTGGACGGATATCGAAAAGAAGTTCGACGGAACGCCTGGCAAGAAGTGATGAAACAAAGCGACCCGGGATTTCCTATCGAAACGCCCGGGCCTGAGACAAAGGTCTGGAGACGATATGCCTTTGATGAGATCCTGGGTGGCCTCGGCCAATGACGCCGATCACCCGTTCCCCCTGAACAACCTGCCTTATGGCGTCTTCTCGACCGACGGAACCGATCCCCGCTGCGGCGTTGCGATCGGTGACATGATCCTGGACGTGACCACCGCCGAGGCCGAGGGAGTGATCGAACTGGCGGATGAGCCGCTGTTCGACCTGCCCTTCTGGAACCCCCTGATGGAAGAAGGTCCCGCTGTCTGGGCCGCGCTGCGCAACCGTCTGACCACGCTGTTGGCTGAGGGGGCCGAGGAACGGGCACAGGTCGAACCGTTGCTGGTTGCCCAGAGCGACGCAGAAATGCACATGCCCTTTGCCGTCAGCGAATACACCGATTTCTACGCCGGGCGCCATCACGCCCAGAACGTCGGCACCATGTTCCGCGGGCCGGAAAACGCGTTGCCGCCGAACTGGCTGCATATCCCGATCGGCTATAACGGCCGCGCTTCGTCAGTTGTGATCTCGGGAACGGACATCCGCCGCCCGTGGGGGCAGTTGAAAGGGCCGAACGATACCCTGCCCCGTTTCGCTCCGTCGCAACGGTTCGATATCGAGCTTGAGATGGGCGCCATCGTCGGCACACCTTCGGATGGACCGATTTCGGTGCAGGAGGCGGACGACAACATCTTTGGCTACGTCCTGCTGAACGACTGGTCCGCACGCGACATTCAGGCCTGGGAATACCAGCCGCTGGGGCCGTTTCAGGCCAAAGCCACCGCAACTTCGATCAGCCCGTGGATCGTGACCAAAGCGGCGCTGGAACCCTTCCGCTGCGATACGCCCGAGCGGGAGTTCGAGTTGCTGGATCATCTCAAAGACGTTGGCCCGATGCTGTACGACGTCGACCTTTCGGTCACGCTCGCCCCTCAAAGCAAGGACCCGACAACAATCGCGCGAACGAATTACAAAGAGATGTACTATTCGGCGGCACAGCAACTGGCGCATCACACCACATCCGGCTGCCCGATGAACACCGGCGATCTGCTGGGATCGGGCACCATCTCCGGACCGACCAAGCCCGAGCGCGGCTCCTTGCTGGAACTCAGCTGGGGTGGCAAGGAACCACTGACATTGGACACCGGCGAGACCCGCAGCTTCATCGAAGACGGCGACACGCTGACACTGCGCGGCAGCGCAAAGGGAGACGGCTATACCATCGGCTTCGGCGACTGCATCGGAACCGTCCAACCACCGATCGAAAA
>NZ_JBQFTP010000041.1:0-2284 GCF_056538705.1 Ruegeria sp. BF12
GCTAACAGGTTGAGAACCGGTGCAATCGCCGCGAACCACGGTTTGGCCGACTCCGAGATCAAGTCCGTTACAAGTATCCAAGGTAGTCCCAACGGCAGAAGGAACACCCCGGACAAAGGGTCTCGTTCCTGCCCCAACCAGCCAAATGTGCCTGTTAAGAACGCACCCAACGCCAACAGGTACAGGATAGCGAATACGATGATGGTGGTTCTGCAAACCAAGTCGAACTATCCGAAGAGCGAGCCAGTGCTGCGCAGCCGTTTCGGCTACGCAGAAGACAGGTCACAATGCGCCTTCGTCGCCCAGGAACTCGATACCAGCTGTTGCTCCATCACTGTAGGCAATACAATTCCAAGGAGCACGATCCTCACCAACGCCTACAGTGACTTGTGTTCCCGCCTCGCTAAACGCGGATGAGAGCACCACGACTTGCGAATTGTTCGTTGTGTTGGCTACATCTCGCAAACACGCCTGCTGAGCGGGTGTGAGTTCGGCGGACGCACTGGATGTACTCGTATCGTCGCAGGCCGCAAGCAGTGCGAAACATGTCGCGCCTGCAATCATCACCATCTTGTTAGACATTTTCTTCTCCCTCTGGTTCCCTTGAAATTAGTGAAATTGGATGCGCTTGTTTGAAGCTCCCGCGTCTGTGCAGCCAATTGAACATACCTTGATCCTGTGACTACCATTCCCAAAACTTGCCGCGGGGGGCTTGGTCGGCGGGAAGATATTTCGTTGACTATCGGGGCCGACAATAACGTGTGAAGGCCGAATGACGTCACTAGCAAATGCTAGAGCAAACTCTGGACAGAGGGCGAGTACGTTTAGTCTGAGCATCGCGTCCTCCCAGCGCTCAATCATTGTAAAGTGCCTTCCGACCGCCAGCACTCACTCCAGCAGTCGGAAGGGCTCGGCACAGCGAGCAGCAACGACAATAACGGAGGTAAAATAAAGTTGTGTCGAATTCGCATGTTTGAATCTAATTTCTAATAAATCAATATTTTTTCCGCGCGTAAATTTCTCTACGCTCTCGTACGATAGGCCTCTGCGCTCAAACAAAAAGGTAAGAGGGAGCATCCTTAGGGGCGAGTGTGTTCCCCTGAACGGCGAAGCGATTTGAGGCCGCAAAGAAAGAATGGAGTGAAATATGGGATTTGGTGAAGCCGTAAAAACGTGTTTCTCGAAATACTTCCAGTTCTCCGGTCGGGCTTTACGCTCAGAATACTGGTGGTTCGTCTTGTTCGTGGTTCTCGTGAGTGCTGCTTTAGCTGTGCTGGACACCATCTTATTCGGGACCAACCCCGAAACAGGGCAGGGATCACGGGTTCTGTCCTCTGTTTTCCAACTGGCCGTTCTCATACCTATGCTGGCCGCTGGTTGGAGAAGGCTGCATGATACAGGACGACCTGGCTGGTACTTGCTGCTGCCGATGGCGCTCAGCATTGTAACTCTTTTTGTTATGCTGGGTGGGGTGGCGTTCTTCTCGGTATTGGAGCAAGGGACCGAAAACCCCGATGCATTGAGAGGACCTGCGGCCGTCCTGGGCGTAACCGGTATTGTTGTTGTCTCAATTCTTCAATTGGTTCTGTCCATCCTGATGATCTGGTGGCTGACGCGACCTTCCCAAGAAGGCGCAAACGAATACGGCGCACCTGTTTCCTGACCTGGTTGCCCAGGTAACGGGCCGGAATCTCTGCTGAACGACAGTACGAACCACAACACCATGGAGAGAGAAAATGAGTTTCCAAACGATTTCCATTGGAACACTGATGATGGCAATGGCGACCACAGCATCAGCGGAGTGGTCGTTCAACTCCGGGCCTAATCCCAATGCATTTATTCAGACCGGAAACATGACGCTGGAACTTCAGTGTAACCGTATCCGCTTTGCTCCGGCTGGATACGAGGACAGCCAGGACATTGTGGATAAGCAGGGGCTTTCCATTCGATTTTTGAAGAACGGCACCACCGAAGTTGGCGCATTTCAGGTTGGCGCAGAGAACGCTGACGTGCAGATCGTCGACAATTATCCTGTCGAGGTCAGTTTCAATAGTCAGCAGGATTATGGTTTTGTGCTGGACCAGCTTGCGGCCAATGCATCGGTTAATTTGTCGATGATTGATCAAGATGTCAGTTACGGAATCTTTGACTTGAAGGGTTCCAGCTCGGCAATCCGGTCCCTTCGTTCCGCCTGCGAGTCAGATATTAACCAGGGGGCCTCCTACGAAGCGCCCGAAGGCATTGTCTATTGTGGTGGCGGGGCGATAGAGCGCGTGATCGAACC
>NZ_JBQFTP010000042.1:0-1275 GCF_056538705.1 Ruegeria sp. BF12
CGGATTTTTCACCCAGTCTTTGTCTGACCGTGATCCCGAGCTGTTCGGCTCGATCACGTCCGAGCTGGGCCGCCAGCGTGACGAGATCGAACTGATCGCGTCCGAGAACATCGTCTCTGCCGCCGTGATGGAGGCGCAGGGCTCGGTGATGACCAACAAATACGCCGAAGGTTATCCCGGTCGTCGCTACTATGGCGGCTGCCAGTTCGTTGATATCGCCGAGAATCTGGCCATCGACCGCGCCAAGGAACTGTTTGGCTGCGAATTCGCCAACGTGCAGCCGAACTCGGGCAGCCAGGCCAACCAGGGTGTGTTTCAGGCGCTGATCAAACCGGGTGACACCATTCTGGGTATGAGCCTGGATGCCGGTGGACACCTGACCCACGGCGCCCGCCCGAACCAGTCGGGCAAGTGGTTCCACGCGGTGCAGTACGGCGTCCGCAAGGAAGACAACATGCTGGACTACGATCAGGTCGAGGCGCTGGCGAAAGAGCACCAGCCCAAGCTGATCATCGCCGGAGGCTCGGCCATCCCGCGCCAGATCGACTTTGCCCGCATGCGCGAGATTGCCGATATGGTCGGCGCCTACCTGCACGTGGACATGGCGCATTTCGCCGGTCTGGTGGCAGCAGGCGAGCACCCCAGCCCCTTCCCGCATGCGCATGTGGCGACCACCACCACGCACAAGACCCTGCGCGGTCCGCGTGGCGGCATGATCCTGACCAATGATGAAGATATCGCTAAGAAAGTGAACTCGGCGATCTTCCCCGGCATTCAGGGCGGCCCGCTGATGCATGTGATCGCGGCCAAGGCCGTGGCGTTCGGCGAGGCACTGCAGCCTGCCTTCAAGGACTACATCAAGCAGGTTGTCGTCAATTCGCAGGCTCTGTCGGACCAGCTGATCAAGGGCGGTCTGGACACCGTGACCCATGGCACCGACACCCATGTGGTGCTGGTCGACCTGCGCCCCAAAGGCGTCAAGGGCAACGCGACCGAAAAGGCTCTGGGCCGGGCGCATATCACCTGCAACAAGAACGGCGTGCCATTTGACCCCGAGAAACCAACCATCACGTCGGGCATCCGCCTGGGCTCACCCGCTGGCACCACCCGCGGCTTTGGCGAGATCGAATTCCGCCAGATCGCGGACTGGATCATCGAGGTTGTCGACGGACTGGCTGCCAATGGCGAAGACGGCAACGGCGCGGTCGAAGCAAAGGTCAAAGCCGAAGTCGCCGAACTCTGCGCCCGTTTCCCAATCTACCCGAACCTGTAAGA
>NZ_JBQFTP010000043.1:0-1177 GCF_056538705.1 Ruegeria sp. BF12
ATTACTCGATGATTTTCGAGACGACGCCGGCGCCGACGGTGCGGCCGCCTTCGCGGATGGCGAAACGCAGGCCGTCTTCCATCGCGATCGGAGCGATCAGCTCGACGGTGAAGCCGACGTTATCGCCAGGCATGACCATCTCGGTGCCTTCGGCCAGGGTCACGGTGCCGGTCACGTCAGTTGTACGGAAGTAGAACTGCGGACGGTAGTTCGCGAAGAACGGGGTGTGACGGCCGCCTTCTTCCTTGGTCAGGATATAGGCTTCGGCTTCGAACTTGGTGTGCGGTGTCACCGAACCCGGCTTACACAGAACCTGACCACGCTCAACGCCTTCACGGTCGATGCCGCGCAGCAGGGCGCCGATGTTGTCGCCCGCTTCACCGCGATCCAGCAGCTTGCGGAACATTTCAACACCGGTACAGGTGGTTTTCTGAGTGTCACGGATGCCGACGATTTCGATCTCGTCGCCAACGTTGATCACGCCACGCTCAACACGGCCCGTAACAACGGTACCACGACCCGAGATCGAGAACACGTCTTCGACCGGCATCAGGAACGGCTTGTCAACTTCACGCTCAGGGGTGTCGATGTAATCATCAACAGCCGCCATCAGTTCGCGGATTTTCTCTTCGCCGATTTCCGGGTTGTTGCCTTCCATCGCGGCCAGAGCCGAACCTGCGATGATCGGAATGTCGTCGCCGGGGTATTCATAGCTGGACAGCAGTTCGCGAACTTCCATCTCAACCAGTTCCAGCAGCTCTTCGTCGTCAACCTGGTCAACTTTGTTCATGAACACGACCATCTTCGGGATGCCAACCTGGCGGCCCAGCAGGATGTGCTCGCGGGTCTGCGGCATCGGGCCGTCAGCTGCGTTCACAACCAGAATCGCGCCGTCCATCTGGGCAGCACCGGTGATCATGTTCTTGACGTAGTCGGCGTGGCCGGGGCAGTCGACGTGCGCATAGTGGCGGTTGTCGGTCTCGTATTCCACGTGGGCGGTCGAGATGGTGATGCCACGTGCTTTTTCTTCAGGCGCGCCGTCAATCTGGTCATACGCTTTGAAGTCACCGAAATACTTGGTGATTGCTGCGGTCAGCGTGGTCTTGCCGTGGTCAACGTGGCCAATCGTGCCGATGTTGACGTGCGGTTTTGTACGCTCAAACTTTTCCTTTGCCAT
>NZ_JBQFTP010000044.1:0-554 GCF_056538705.1 Ruegeria sp. BF12
GCTTCATGAACGCAGTGCAGGCGGACGCCGGCGGACGTTCGCGACGCATCCCCTTCCCGATAGGCGTCCTTCAACATCATCCAACGCATCTTGAGCCGGGGATCTGTGAGCATTTCCCAGGCCACTACCGGAGGCGCCTTCAGTAAGTGCCGGGTTGTGAACACGGCATCCTCGTCTGTAACGCGGACGGGTCCGGCGACTTCCCGGTATCGTTGCCAGGCCGCAGCAAGGTCGTAGACCCGCATCGGCACGTCGCCAAAGTGCTCGAACTGAGCGCTATACTGCATGAGGTCAGACTTGATACCCATTGCCTGAAATGCGTCTTCCGAGAACAGGGCGTAGCTGCGGATACCAGTATCATCCTTCACATCGGTCTTCGCCATACGATGCACGAGTATGACGTCAGCACCGGAGATATCTTTCATCGGTCCGATCGACAGTTCTTCAAATTTTCCGTGATGCGCAAGGATCTTCAGATCGAGATCGGCTACGTTGCGGCACGCGTTGCAGGGGCAAGTCGTGTTTTGCACAATGTTCCGTCGACGTTCGGCGAA